>JAKONR010000526.1 GCA_022701825.1 Hymenobacteraceae bacterium
CGCCAATCAGAAACACCGAGTAGCGGATGCGGCTGGAGTCGGGCGGCAGGTTTTTTTGCCAGCCCAGGGCCTTGCCCCGGTAGTTGGGCTTGTAGCCGGGCGGCGGGTTGAAGTCGGACTCGCCGGCCTCGCCCAATTCTTCCAGCTGGGCGTGGGCGGCGAAGGGCAGGGGGGCTAGTAAGCTAAAGAATAACGCCAGGCGAAAAAGTAGCCTCATGATAGAGTAATGCAGAAAAAAAGAAGATGAGCAGGCCAAAAGCGTGGGCCGAGCGGCGGCATATACGAAAATACGACGGCCGTTGGCCGCTGCCTACGTAAACGCCCGACCTACGGTTGAGGCTATTCTCAACCCGGGGCCGCTGCTTCGCGTTGAAAGCGCATTCGGTGGGCCGAACTCCGCGCCCGCCCCGCGTTGTTTCTTGCATTACTTATGGCTACTACTACCCCTTTCGCTGCCGAGGCCGCCGCTGCCGAGCTGCCCGCCGCCGCTGCCCAAAAGCCGCCGAAGCCGCCCAAATCGGAGCCCTCGGCGCTGGTGCAGCAGGCGCAGGCCACCGTGGAGCCGCTGCTCAGAGACAAGCTCGACCCGCGCCTCACCTACCACACCCTGGCCCACACCGAGTACGTGGTGAAGCAGGCGCACGCCCTCGCCGATGCTGCCAAGCTGCCCGCGAAGGAAACGGAAGAGCTGCTGCTAGCCGCCTGGTTTCACGACACTGGCTACCTCGACACCTACGACGGCCACGAATACAAAAGTATGGCCCGCGCCGAGGCCTGGCTGCGTGAAAAACAAGTGGAACCCGCCCGCATCGAGGTAATTAAAAACCTGGTTCGGGCTACCCACCGCAACGAGGAGGCGACTACCGAACTCGAAAAAATGATGGTTGATGCTGACATGAGCAACCTCGCCGCCGACGACTTTCGGTCGCGGGCCGAGCTCATTCGCACCGAGTGGGAGCTGGCGCTCGGCAAGTCGTACTCGAACCCCGAGTGGGCCGAGTTGCAGCTCAACTTCATGCTGGCCCACAAGTACCAGTCCGAAGCAGGCAAAGACCGCTACAAGAAGGCCATGAAAGCCAACATTGAGGACCAGCGCGACTACTTTAAGAAGACCGAGAAAAAGGCCAAAAAAAAGGAGAAAAAGGCCACCGATACCTTTGCCGAGCCCAAGCGGGGCATCGAAACGATGTTTCGCACCATGTACTCCAACCACATGAAGCTGAGTGATATGGCTGATAAAAAGGCGGGCATGATGATTCAGCTCAACGCCGTTATTCTGTCGGTCATTATCACGTATTTCGGGGCCAAGTCGTCGTCGCTGGCCGTTACGGGCGGCACCAGCTTCATTCGCAACCCCATTCTGGCCGTGCCGATGGGCGTGTTGCTGCTCACGGCGCTGTGCTCGGTCACGACGGCCATCCTCTCGGCCCAGCCCGATGTCACGAGCTTCAAGTGGCTCAAGCGAAATCCCGAAATCGCGACTAATCGCCGTGTTAATTTGCTGTTCTTCGGGCAGTTTACCAAGCTCAGCCTCCAGCGCTTTCAAGATGGTATGCGCGAGCTGATGCGCGAAAAAGATACGCTCTACAATAACATGGTGACCGACGTGTACTACCTCGGCGAGGTGCTCGACCGCAAGTACAAACTGCTGCGCGTGAGCTACTCGATTTTTATGGTGGGTTTGATTCTGACCGCGCTCTCGTTTGCGATTGTGTTGGCGTATAAGATGTAAACAGTATCAGGCTTAATGCTCCCAAAACGTACCTTTGGGCATTGGCTGCGTAGTTCAAGGGATAGAATAGGCGTTTCCTAAACGCTTGATAGCAGTTCGAATCTGCTCGTGGCTACGTAGTTACGTAGGAAAAGCCTGGGCTTTGCGCCAAATAAAAAGCTCCGTTGCGAAGGCAGCGGAGCTTTTTATTTGGCGATGGGCGAGTGCTCACAGCCGGAACTGCGCGCCGACCTTGATGCCAAAGTTGCGCGGCGCCGGCTCGTTGGGGCCGGTGGGCGCCGCATTGCGGTAGGTGAGGCGGTGAATAAAATCGACCCGGATAAACTTGAAGATGTTTTCCACGCCGTAGCCGACTTCCACGTAAGGCTTTTTATCCAGCGTGTTCAGGGGGGCCTGCGGTTTGCCATCCATGCCGAGGGGCTGGCGCTGGTTTTTGGAGCTTAGGCCGCCGTAGAGCGCGTTGGCGGTGGCTACCAGGCGCCAGTTGAAGGAGCGGATGCCCGGTACGGCGTTCAGAATGACGCCCTCGAAGTGATGGTCGAGGCGCAGCGACACCGAGCGGTCGGTCACGAACTCGTAGTAGTTCATGAGGTTGAAAGCGTTGGCGTTGTAAAACGGCGTCTGGTTGCCGAGCGGTATTTTGAGAAACAGGGCGGGCAGGCGGTCGGGGGCGTAGGCGCCTTCGGTGCGATAATTGAGGCGCCCAAAGTGGCCTAGCGACACGCTGTGGCTCACGAGCAGGTTGAACTTCTGGTAGCGGGCATCGCTGCTGGTAAAGAAGTCGCGCGCCCCGATGGTGTAGCGAAACGTAAACACCGGCAGGCGCTTGAGGCCGATGGCGCGGCGGCGGTTTTCGGCCTGCACCTGGGTTTCATCGGGCGCGTAGCGCGATTCCAGCACCACTTCCGAGAGCGTGATGTCGGGCACCACCCGGTCATTGCGCCGGTACACGAAGTCGTTGAGCAGCTTGATATTCTGCTCGCGTAGCGTAATGGTTTGGGTGAAGCCGTGAAACAGGTCGCGCTGCACCGAAAGGGTCATTAAATCGCGCAGAATGGGCTTGCCCTGCACGAAGCGCCCCCAGCGCGTGGCCGCCAAAAAGAGGTTGTTATCAACCTGCAAAAAGTCGTTGTCGAGCAGCGCCGCCTGCTCCACATCGTGCCGAAACTCGGCGGTGAGCACCGTCCAGTGGCGGCGCTCGGCGATGTAGCTGGTGCGCAGGCCGTACTTCACGCGGCCGTCGCGGGTGCCGTAGGCCAGGTACGCCTGCGTCACGGTATTGCGGCTAAAGCCCGGCGTGGTGCGCAGCCCGATACGGAAGCGGCTGCCCTCGTAGTCGTTGCGGGCGTAGGTGTTGATGATGGGCCCCAGTTCGAACTTGGTATTGTTATTCTGGTTGCCTATCCGCTTGTATCCGTTGATAAACAAGTCTATCCAGTCGAGAGTACTGCGCACCGAAGGTAGGTCGCGGGCCGAGTCGAGCACCGCGAAGGTCTGCCGCTCGCTGAGGCTCAGCGTGTCGGGGCGGTTTTTGTCGAAGTAGCCTTCGGTGGCGCCCGCTGGCAGCCTTCCGCTCAGCAAGCCGCCGTCTTCGCCGTCCTTGCCAGGCTCCATGATGGTCGACACGATGGGCTGGTCGTAAAAGCTGGCTTCGTGCGGCTGGTTGCGCACGAAATTTGAGTTGACGGTGGTGAAGCGCACGCGCAGCGCGGCCTGCTTTTCGTAGGGCCGGATGCCCATCACCAGCCGGGTGCGGGCGGCCAGGCCGGGGCCGTCGGTGGGCGGCGTCAGGTCCTGGTAAATGCGCAAGTCGCTGACGAAGTTGATGTTGGAGTGCTCGCTGGCCACCACGTCGATGCGGCGCAGGGCGTACTTCTCGGCCGTAACCCAAATAGTGCCTTTGAAAGCCAGGTCGTGGTCGCGCTTGGGCGAAAGGGCAATCTTGTAGCACCAGTCCTTGCCCACAAACACCGAGTCTTGCAGCTCGTAGTCGTAGGTGAGGCGGCCGCCCTCGGCGATGGGCGAGATAAAGTCTTTACCCAGAATATTTTGCCAGTTGGGATAGAAGTCGAAGTTCTGGAAGTTGGAGCCCAGCATTTGGCTCAGCACCGAGCCCTCGCGGGGGCCGGCGCCGCGCATCTGCTTGTGCTGAATGTCTTCGCGACGGCGCAGCGGCGTGTACTTCTGGTACACCTTGGAGCCTACCTCGGAGGCGAAGAGCGGCAGCGGGGCGTCGGGGTCGGCGGCGGCCGCCGCGCCCCGGCGCACGGCCAGCGCCCGGATATCCTTCACCACCTTGCGGTTGGCCATCGCCTTCGGAATGTCGGCCATACTCACCTCAATGCGGTTGTAGGAGTCAAACTCGGCGGCCGTGAGGGCATTACGCTCATTTTCCTTCTTGTGCCGCTGCACCTCGCGCAGGATGCGAAAAGCCGGGTTTTCGGGCTGGCGCGAATAAATGACGACTTCTTTCAGCGCCACGCCGCCCTTCTTGAGGCGAAACAGCACGCTTTGCTCGGGCGCATTGGTGAGGTGCTTGCGCTGCACCGCGTACCCCAAGTAAGACGCCGCCAGCGAATCGGGCGCGCTCGTGAGCAAAATCTTGAATTTGCCGTCGGCATCGGCCGTGATGCCGATGGTAGTTTTGGGCACGAAAATGGAGGCAAAGGGTACGGGCTCGCCCGATTGGGCCTCCACGACTTGGCCAGTGACTATAATTCGTTGGGCAACGGCCGGCAGGGCCCCCAGGAGTAGGGCGAGCAGCAGCAGCGGAACGGTAAATTTCATAGAATTGGGTAATAGCGGCAGGGTGGGGATATAGGGTTGTGCCCGCAAGTTACGCAAGTGCAGTCTACTAACAAGTAGTTCCAAAAGCCGGTAAGTAAAGCAGTTGCCACAGGGGCAGAAAGCCTGTGTGAATGAGCGAAAACCGTGGCCGAGCTACCCAAAAAAGCCCCCGCCGAGGAATGGTTTTCCTCGGTGGGGGCGCGTTGAAAAGCCCGGCCGTTGTTTTATACTTCGACTTTGAGTGTGGCGGGCCGGTCGGTCACTTCAAACAGCTCGCCGTGGGGCACCATCGTAATCTGGCCGTATTCCTGGAGCAGCATCTTGTAGGCTTCGGCCACCGCGCGGGGCTTGCGGTCGAGGTCAAAGAGGCCGCAGGCGTTCACGTTGCCGTTTTTTTCGGCCAGGCCAGTGTCCCAGTCGAGCTGGTCGATGAGCGAATACCACGTGAAGCCCAGCACCGGTACGCCCTCCTTGCGCAGGCGCAGGATATTGACCCACTGCTTCCAAAGCCACGTGGGGGCCAATTCGGCCTCAAATACGTTGGTTTCGGTGTGCATTACCGGCTTTTTGTAGCGCTGGTAGTAGTCGTGGGTGATGCTGGCCCAGCCCAGCACGTCCATGCTGGTGCACACCTCGCCGTCGGGCAAAATGATTTTTTCGTTGCGGCCGTAATAATCGTTGCCCATCACTTGGTAGCCGGGCGGCTCGCCGGCCATAAACCAGTCGTATTCCTTGCGGGTCATGCCATTGTCATACAAGTAGTTGACGACCTCGCCATCGGGCTGGTGGGCGTAAAGCAAATCAAGCGAGGCAAAGCGCAGCTTATTTTCCATCTGCACGGCCGGCGTGCGCTCGGCGCGCAGTTCGTGCGTGAACTCGGCCGATTCGCTCTGCACAATCACGCAGTCGGGCCGGTGCTTGGCAATTTGCTGAGTGCCCATGATGCTGGCCGCCGTGCAGTGCTTGAGGGCGGTTACGAAGCCTTTATCCGACTTCAGCTGCTCGTTCCAAACGCCGTCCTTGCCGCTCGACCGGGCAGTCACGTAAATCTCGTTTACGGGCGTGTAGTAGCGTACCCAAGGGTAGCGCTTGGCCACCTGCTCGCAGTAGTCGGCAAAGTGCACTACCAAGTCAGGGTTTTGAAAATTCTCCAGCCAGTCGGGCACCCCAAAATGCATCAAATCGAGGATGGGCGTGATGCCTAGCCGCTTGATTTCCTTCATGGCTAGGTCGGCAAATTCCCAGTTGTACTTGCCCGGCCCAGTCTGGATGTTGTAGTAAGGTAGGCCGTAGCGCAGTACCTTGAGGCCCATTTCTTTGACCAGGCCCAGGTCTTCCTTATAGCGGTTGTAGTGGTCGCACTCGGCCAGCAGGTCGCGGCGGGTTTTACCATGGTCGATGGTAGGGTACGAGCACTCGATGCCGGTGGCGAACATGAAGTTATTTGGCAAGCCTTTGGGCAGGCCACTGCCATTGTGCCCCAGTGCCCCGCCAAATTCGTCGCCCTCGTAGTTACCGTCGCCGAATCGCTTTTTTATATCCGTGAGAAAGGATTTCATTTCTAAGCTGTTGGCTACTAGCTGCTAGCTATTAGCTACTTATGAGTTAAGATATTGCGGCTACAGAAGGCTGACAGCTAGCAGCTATCAGCCAACAGCTTACGTAAGGTTCTCTAAAAACTTATCGGCCGTGCGCAGGCTCAGCGCCATAATTGTCAGGGCTGGGTTTACGCTGAGCGCGCTCGGGAACGTAGAGTTGTCGCTGATATACAGGTTGGGCACGTCGAACGCGCGACCGTTGCGGTCTACTACCGCATCGTCGCCGCTCAAGCCCATGCGCGCCGTGCCAATGACGTGGGCGTAGCGGTCAAACGACCAGATATCGGTAGCACCGGCCGCCGCCCAAATGTCGCGCATCGTCTTTTCGGCGTGGGCGGTCATGCGGACCTCGTTTTCCTGGGCCGTGAAGTGCAGGCGCGGCTTGCGCACCTGCCTGTTATCGAGCTCATCGCTCAGCTCCAAGTAGTTATCGGCGTGCGGCAGGCAGTCGCCCAAAATGTTAATGCCCGCGATGTGGTTGAACTGCCGCAGGTAGTCGCGCAGGGCCTGGCCCCAGAGCTTGCGCCCGCGCGCCACCTGCCCGGCAAACGTAACCGGCATTACCCCAATGCTTTGCAGCAGGTAGCCGCCCACAAAGTCGGCGTTTTGGGGCCGGTGCGTATCCTGCGAAATCAAGCCGCCCGGAATACCCTTGGTGGGCCGCACTTCTTCGGGGAAGGTGCCCCACACCTGAATGCCGGTATGGGCCATCAGGTTGCGGCCCACCTGGCCACTAGTGAGCGCCAACTCATTGAGCAGCAGCAAACGCGGTGTTTCTACCGCGCCGGCGCACAGAAACAGGTGCTTGCATGCCACCCGGTGCGATTGGTCATTCTGGGTGTACACCACCGCCGACACCAAGCCCTGGGCATTGCGCTCTATCTCCGTTACGTAGCTATTGGGCCGAATATCAGCCCCGTACTTCACCGCCAGCGGAATATAGGTTACGTCCATGCTCGACTTGGCCCCGTTGGAGCAGCCAGCCTGGCAAAAGCCGCGGTTGGTGCACGCCTGCCGCCAGCCCACGCCCTCCTGAAAGTAAGGCGCCGACAGCGCGGCATTAGCCGCTGGCGAGGTGCGAATACCGAGCTTTTCGGCCCCGCGCACCATCAGTTGCGCGGCGCTATTGAGTGGCAGCGGCGCCAGGGGATAGCCCTTGGGCCGGGCTGGCCCCCAGGGGTAGGGCGTGGGGCCCGAAACCCCGATAAACTGCTCAACCTCTTCAAAATAAGGGGCCAGCTCATCGTAGGTCAGCGGCCAGTCTTCGCCCACGCCAAAGTCGGTTTTCAGCGTTAGGTCGTCGGGCAGCGGGCGGGGCGTGTAGGCGGTGTAGTGCAGCGTCGAGCCACCCACGCCGGTGCCCGAATTGTTGCGGCCCATGGCCAGCGGGTTGCCGCCGGCGGCCAGCCGCTCGTCATTCCAAAACAGAAAGTCCTGCGCCTGTTCGTCGGTAGCAAAGTCTGTTTCGGGCTGGTGCCAGGGGCCGGCTTCCAGGGCCACTACCTTCAGGCCGGCTTGGGCTAGGCGGGCCAGCAGCGGCGCGCCGCCCGCGCCCAGGCCAATTACCACGCAGTCAACTTCTTCGGCTGCGGCAGATGTGGGCTGCGGCTGCTCTTGCGGGGTGTCGGCAGCAGCTTGGTTTTCGGTTAGTATCTCGCGCAATAAGGGGTCTTGCACGGTAGTTTCGAGCGGGGTGGCTACCCCTTCTTCAGCAATTTCTTCGTCGGGCATAAAAATGCAGGGTAAGCGGTAGCTTGCCGCTAGTTATAGTTTACTAATCAATAGGTTATTGTAGCTCGTTTATGATTGGCAAGCTAAAGCTTACCCTACATTTCCCGCGCTTCTTTCTCGTTGAGGCCAATTTTGGTCCAGGCAGGCAAGTCGGCGTAACCAGTGTAGCCTATCTCGTCCTGCGCCCAGGGGTGGGCGTAGTAAATGATAGTTAGCTCGGCTAGCACCTCCTCAAAAAACCGGCTGGCGGATAGCGTTTGCCATACTTCGCCGGGTGGAGTGCCGCTGGCCACGGCTTCGATTACTTTATCTTGCTGGGAGGAAGTAAGCTGCTCAAAATCAGCCTTGAAAAGCGCCTGCGCAATCTGCTCAACGCCGCCCAGGCCCAGGCGATACGCCTCGCGGTCGGGCGGCAGGGCATCGTAGCGCCAGCCGTCCGATTTGCCGGTGGCCAGGCGCTGGTCTACCGCCGGGGCCAGCGGAATAGGCACCGGGCGCTCGGGCTGCGGCAGTAGCCGCGCCGCCACGGCTACCAGCAGCCGGTAGGTTGCGGGGGCAAAAAACTGCGGCTCGTAGGCCGCCGCTTGGCTGGTTTCGGCTAGGCGCTGCGTTAGCGCGGCGCGGGTGGCCTCCGACACGTGGGAAGTAGGCAGCAGCTCCTGAAAAGTCATACGTAGGGTGAAAAGGTAAGCGGACTATTGGCTGCCAGTTGGAACTGAAAAGCAGCCAATAGTCCGCCAGCTCTTCTTAACGTGCAAAATCCGCCGTTGGTTACTCGTCGCTGCTGAGCTTGCCGCCCGTCACGTGCACGAGCGAGCCGGTCATAAAAGAGCCGTCTTGCGAGGCCAGCAGCACGTAGGCCGGGGCCAGCTCTTCGGGCTGGCCAGGGCGCTTGAGCGCCACCTCGTGGCCGAACTTCTCGACTTCTTCCATCGGCATGGTGCCGGGGATGTTGGGCGTCCACACCGGGCCGGGTATCACAGCATTTACCCGGATGTTTTTCTCGCCCAGATACAGCGCCAGCGACTTGGTAAGGGCATGAATACTAGCCTTGGTGCAGGCATAATCGACGAGCAGCGGAATACCCACGATGCCCACGATGCTACCCGTATTGATGATGCAGTCGCCATCCTGCAAGTGCGGGATGGTAGCCTGCGCCATCCAGATGTAGCCCAGGATGTTGGTGTCAAACGTGCGCCGGATTTGCTCCTCTGAGATATCCTCAAACTTCTCCTGGGCCATCTGAAAGGCCGCGTTGTTGACCAGAATATTGAGTTGGCCGTGCTCGGCCACCACGTCTTTTACGGCCCGGAAGGCCTGGGCGCGGTCGCGTACATCTACTTGCAGCACTTGGCAGGTTTGGCCTTCGAGCTGCACCAGGCGCTGCGTTTCGTTCGCGTCCTCGGTGTTTTCGTTGTACAAAATAGCCACTTTGGCCCCCTCTTTGGCAAAAGCAATGGCCACGGCGCGGCCGATGCCCGAGTCGGCCCCCGTGATGAGGGCCACTTTGCCTGCGAGCTTGCCAGCGGCGCGGTAGGCGGCCAGGCTGGTCTGGGGCTGAAACTTCATGTCTGCCTGCTTGGCTGGGTAAGGCAGGGTTTGGGCGTGCTCTAGCATGTCCTTGGCGGTGGGGCGCTTGGGGGGCTGGGGCGTAGTGGATGGGGTGGTTGACATAGGAAAAGCAAAAAGTATGGGCCCTATCCTACGCAAAACCAGCGGCGGCGGCTGGCAAATGAGACTAAAAGGAGGGCTGTTATCTATTATGACTTTCCGGGCCTGGTAGCAGTCAGCTGCCAGCGGCTGGGAGAGACTTTTTACGGCCGCAGGTTTTTTGCAAAAAATTGACCTGGTGTCATTTAGTGAATGCGCATTGCTTAAACGCCACCATTTTGATTAGCTAAAATAACCATTGTGAGTATTTTGCGAAGTATTACAAAAACCTGAATCCGCTTTCTTATAACAGTTCTATTTTATGCAGAAATTATTACTTCTCCTGCTAGGACTAACGCTGTGGGCCACTGGCAGCAGCCATGCCGAGCACCTAGCCGAAGAACCTCCGCGCCTAAATGGCCAGTGGCAGGGCCCGCTAAAGGTGCCCGGCGGGGCCATTACGTTGGTGGTGACCATTGTGCCGCTCAGCAACGGCACGTACTACGCCGCCCTCGACGTGCCGCAGCAGCGCATCAGCCGCATGCCGGTCGAGGTCGAAGCAAAGGGTGATAATTTGACACTGCGTATCGAGCAGGCAGGCAGCAGCTTCGAGGGTAAGGTGCTGGACGGGGGGAGTAAGCTCAGCGGCACCTGGCAGCAGCCGGGCCTCAAAACCGACCTGGTGCTAGCACGTAGCGCGGCCCCGGCGGCGGCGCTGGCTGCCAAAAAACTGCGCCTCACGCCGCCTTACCGCGAGGCGGAAGTTACGTTTCTGAACCCTACCGGCAAGTTTCGGCTCAGTGGCACGCTTACCATTCCGAGCGGCGAGGGGCCGTTTGCGGCCGTGGCGCTGCTCTCCGACTCGGGCCCGCACGACCGCGATGCCGACTTGCAGGGCTACCATTTGTTCGGCATTTTGGCCGACTACCTCACCCGCCACGGCGTGGCCGTGCTGCGCTTCGACGACCGGGGCGTGGGCCGCTCGGGCGGCGACTACCACCGCGCCACCACCGCCGACCTCGTCACCGACGCGCAGGCCGCGCTGGCTTTTCTGGGCAAAACGCCGCTCATCGCGCCCCAGCAAGTGGGCCTGCTCGGCCACGGCGAAGGTGCCAACGTGGCGCTGCTGGCCGCCGCCCAGCCCCAAAATGCGCCCGCGTTTGTGGCCTCGCTGGCCGGCTATGGCCAGGCGGGGCGCGACGTGCTGCGCCGCCAGCAGGGCGAGATTATGCGTCTCATCGGCACCGAAAGCACCCAGATAAAGGCCGCCCAGGCGCTTTATGACCAACTGGTAGACGCTGTGCGCCAGACGCCTAACAACACCGCCGCCCGCGCCAAAGTAGTGGCCTTGCTGCGCAGCAGCAACACGGCCCTTAGCGAGAGCATGGCCCGCGCCCGCGCGGCGGAGCTGACCTCGCCTTGGTCGCGCTATTTTCTTGATTTCAACCCCGCTACCCGCCTGCCGCAGGTGGCGTGCCCGGTGCTGCTGCTCAATGGCACCGCCGACCTGCAAGTGGCCGCCGGCCGCAACCTGAACGTGCTCCAAAAAGGCCTGCACCTGGGCCCCGCGCCCGTGGAGGCGCACCGCCTCTCGGGCGTCAACCACTGGTTTCAGCCCGACCCGTCGGACTGGCCCATCGTGGCTGGCGAGCGCCAGGCGGCCTTTTCGCCCGAGGCGCTGGAATACCTGCGCACCTGGCTGGCCGAGCGCGCCAAGCTGGCCAAGGCGCCGCTGCCCGTGACCGTGCGGCGCCCCGCCGCCAAGCCCGCGAAAGGCGTAGCGCCCGCCCGCCGCGCCCGGCGCTCGGTAGCGAAAGCGTAATGTACCGTAAGCTTTAGCTTGCGCGGCGCCTGGGCTGCGTTAAACCGACGTAGCCCAGGCACCGCGCAAGCTAAAGCTTACGGTACAGGCTACTTACCACGGCAGGCTTTCCTCTTCGTGGAAGTAGCCGCCCGTTGGCCCATCGGCGGGCAGCAGGGCCAGGCGCACGGCGGTGCGGGCGCCCTCGCGCACATCGAGCGGTGCGCCGTCGCCGCCCAGGTCGGTTTTGACCCAGCCGGGGTGGGCGGCGTTCACCTTGATATGTGTATCGGCCAAATGCAGGGCCAATACTACCGTCAGCATGTTCAGCGCCGCCTTCGAGGAAGTGTAGCCTGGCGTGGCCCAGCTGCCGCCCTGCCCCGCGCTGATAGTGGCCAATGAGCCCAATACGCTGCTCTGGTTTACGATGCGGCCGGCCGGCGCCTGGCGCAGCAGCGGCAGCAAAGCCTGCGTAATCGCGTAAGGCCCAATTACATTAGATTCATAGGTTTGGCGCAGCGAGTCGGGGCTGGTGTCGAAGCCAGTATCCAGCTGCACGCCGGCGTTATTCACCAAGATGTCGAGCCGGCCAAAATGGCTTGCCAAAAAGGCGGGCAGCGCCGCGATGTCGGCGGCACTGGTCACATCGAGTTCTACGGCGCGGGCGTCCAGGCCTTCGGCGCGCAGTGCGGCGGCGGGCGCTTCGGCCTTGCCTTGGCGGGCACCTAGCACCACCGCGATGCCCTGCTGGCCGAGTTGGCGGGCTATTTCGAGGCCCAAGCCTTTGTTGGCGCCCGTGACGAGCGCAACGGATTTTGCGAGTTTTTCCATGGTCAGCTAAAGCCGCTGACCCCGCAAAAGGTTGGCAGATGCCAGGGTGTGGGCTACCAGTTGAGCCCGCAGTGGAAGCAGTGGTGTGCCCGCCCTTGCAGCGGGTAGCGCCGCAGCCGCGACAGCAGCGCCACAAACCAGTGCGCGGCCCCTGGCTCGGCGGCCGCATCATACGTTACCTCGTCGGAGCCACAGCGCGGGCAGCGTGCGGTTTCGGGGGCCGCAGGCTCGGCTAGGCCGCCGGGCACGGCCCGCATCACGGGGGGCTCGCGTAGTATTTCGGCGGCCCGGGCGGCATCGCGCTGGTACACGTGCAGGCGCACGCCGCCCGCCACGGGGCTATACATGCGGTTGAGTGATACCAGGTTTTCGTTGGTCAGGAAGCACGGAATGCCCGCGGCCTCCAGCTTGGTGCGGGCCAAATGGGCGGCCAGCGGCTCGTAGAAAGAATCGAGCACGATAATATTTTCCTGCATACTGCCCCAACAGTTACGCGGGCTTTTTGGTGACCGTGCGCAGGTCTTGGGCCGTGCGCTTGGCCCGCAGCGCCTTAAACTCGGCCTGCCACGCCCGAATGCGCAGCTCGTCGCGGGCGGGCAGGTCGAGGCGCACGCGGGCCAGCTGCTCATTCAGGCGGCGATAAGTAGCTTGGGCGTAGTCCCAGTCGCGCAGCTGCCAGGTTTTGTGGCGGGCGCGGGTGGCCCGCAGCAGCGTGCCATACGCCTCGCCGATGGTGGCCGGTGTGAGGCTACTCACCTGGGTAGCGTAGCCGCCGAGCAGCTGCTGGTCCACGGTTTTTTGCTGGCGCGGGCTCATGGGCACCGCGCGCCGCACCCGGTTGGCCGAGTCGAAGCGGGCCACTTGCTTGCCCACGCGGCGCAGCGTGCGCCCCGAGGTGCGGGCCGCCGTGTCGAGCTTGCTCAGCTCTTGGCGCACGGCCGCTTGGCGCTCGCGCGGGGTAGAGTCGCAGCCCGCGAGCGCGAGCAAAAAGAAAGCCAGGGCCAAAAACCGGCTGGCTGGTACAGCGCATTTCATGCCCCAACATACAACGCCGACCGTAGTTGGTTGCGCTTAGCTGGTAGGCAAAGAACCGATGGTGGGGTATCTAGCTGGTTAGTAAGAAGCTACTCAAGAGTATTTTGAATAATAAGTCAAGCGGCGCCAGCGCCTGCCAACTAACCGAATGCGCAGGCAGCCATCTTGGTTTTAGACAAAAAAAGAAGGCAACCGGTCGAATTACGACCAGCCGCCTTCTTTTCTATTATTAAATAGCTAAGCACTAGGGCATCAGTACTTTATTCACCACGTGAATAACACCGTTGCTCTGTAATACGTCGGCAATGGTAACGGTCGAAATGCCGCCTTTTTCGTCTTTCAGCTCGATAATTTTCGGGCCTTTCATCATGGCCGTGAGGGTGCCGCCGCTCACGGTTTTCAGCGAGGCTTTGCCGCCGCCAGCTTTAATGGCTTTCATCAGGTCGGCGGCCGTCATGCGGCCAGCTACCACGTGGTAGGTCAGGATTTTGGTAAGCGTTTCCTTGTTTTCGGGCTTTACCAGGTTTTCTACCGTGCCGGCGGGCAGGGCAGCAAAGGCCTCATTAGTAGGGGCAAACACGGTGAAAGGGCCAGGGCTTTGCAGCGTTTCTACGAGGCCGGCAGCCTTCACGGCGGCCACGAGCGTGGTGTGGTCTTTCGAGTTAACGGCGTTCTCGACAATGTTTTTGGTGGGGTACATCGGGGCACCGCCTACCATTACGGTTTTGGCTTTTTGGGCCGAAGCCGACTGGATGGTGCCAGCCCCGAGCAGGGCTACAAGCGCGAGGGATGCGAAGGAGAGTTTCATGGAACTTAGAAAAACAAAAGTTAGGATGTTTGTGCAGGCACCTACGCTCCGGGTTTGGCAGTTGGATTTTCCCAGTCCGAAATTTTCTTACTTTTTTTAGTTGCTCACCAGCTCGCGGTCGGGCACGCTCTGGTCGCGCAGGGTGGCCGTGCCCCGGTCTTTGCGCGTGATGCGCGAGTAGAGACTGATTTCCTGGTCGAATAAAAAGCGGAAAAACAACTTAGTATAGCTGGTGTGCGCCAGCAGCGGCTCGTAAAACTCGGGCGCTACCTGCTTGAGCTTGGGCAGGTTATTCCACGGAATGCTGGGCATATCGTGGTGCTCGTTGTGAAAGCCTACGTTGAGATTGATGCCATTCAGGCGGCCGTAATAGGAATAGGTTTCCTGCTCGGGGCTCAGGGTGAGGTAGTGCTCCTGAATCCAGCGGGCGCCCAGTGGGTGCAGGCCCACCGAAAACCAGAAGCTCAGAAACAGGTAGCCGAGCGCCATCCAGCCCAGGAAGTAGACCACGGCCACGTTGAAGGCGATTTGGGCCACGAAATTGGCCACCACGTAGCGGTCGATGGTGATGATTTCGCGGCAGCGCAGCGTGCGGATAACCTGAAACAGCGGGAAGAAAAACAGCCACACGGCCTTGCCCAGGCTATAATTCTGAATCAGCTTGGCCTCGTACCAGTCGGGCAGGTCGGCATCGAGCTCGTGCACGCCCTGAAACACGTGGTGCTTGATGTGAAAGTTTTTGAAGCTGATGGCCGTGGGGAAAACCGACGGAAAATTGGCCAGGATGCCGGTGGCTACGTTGGCTTTCAGGGTGCGAAAAACCAGGTTGTGCGCCGCCTCGTGAATGACCACAAACAGCGTGTGCGAAAAAAACGCGCCCGCCACGTAGGCTACCAGCACCGACCAGTACCAGGCCTGGTGGCGCAGCGCGGTGGCCAGCCCCACCTGGGCCAGCACGCAGCCCAGCCCAATCCAGAAGGTGGCGGGCGTGCGGGTCATGAGTTGCTTCACCTCGGGGTGAGCGCGGATAATCTGGCGAGTGCGCACGCGGTGCGGTTCGGACGCCGCCGTGACGGTGAAGGAGCTGGGAGCAGCCATAAAAAGGGCGGAAAAAATATTCGACCCGTAGGCCACTAGGTAAGCCCGGCAAAGCTACGCCTGGCCAGACGGAATTTGGCAGGGAATAATTCAGCCCGTGGGTAGCTGGGCGGAAGACGGTAAAAATTTTTCAGCTTGAAAATGAAGCAAAAGCGTGGGTCGCACCATCTTTTTTAGGGCCATTACTTGCATTGCAAGCCCTTTTGCCTACCTTTGTATCACCATTCGCCGCCACAGCAGCGAAAACCTCAAGCGAGAGTAGCTCAGTTGGTAGAGCGCGACCTTGCCAAGGTCGAGGTCGCGAGTTCGAACCTCGTCTCCCGC
>JAKONR010000067.1 GCA_022701825.1 Hymenobacteraceae bacterium
CCTCAAACTTGTTGGCCACCGTGTTGGGCTTGAACTCCGTGCTCCACGGCCCTTCGTTTTCGGGGGTGGTCCAGAAGGGCGAGTCGGCCGGCACCAGCAAACCCAGAAAGGCCTTGCTCAGCCAGTACACGCTGCCGCGGCAGCTATACGCCTGCACGGCGGGGTCAAACGGCCCGTAGAAGCCCAGCGTGGGCACGTTATCCTGCAAGAAATCGGGGTTTTGCAAAAATTGCAGCATGGCCCCCGACGCGATGCGGCGCATCCAGCCGAAGTTGGTACCCGCCGCCGGTTGCAAGCCCATCAGCGGAAACGGCACCACCGCCGCAAAGCGGTACGTGATGCTGCGGCCCCACATCAGCATCTCGCCCGAGCGACCAAACTGGTAGGGGTACGTGTCCTTGAGCGGGGCAAAATTATCGTTGAGCTGGGCGGCGATGGCGGGGTAGTGCTGGCGGCCGTAGTAGTGGCTCCACAGGCGGCCGTACATCTGGAAGGCCCACATGCTGTAGTAGTCGAAGGTGGGCGCGTCGTCGTACCAGCCCGCCCCTTTGTAATGCGTAAGCTGTTTTTGGAGGTATTCCTCCATCAGCTTTTCATTCACCTCGTAGCCGCGGCTTTTGTAAAAACTCAGGATGAAGATGTTGAAGTAGCGCCAGTTTTGGGGCACCGTCGGCCCGTCGCCGTAGCTGAGCATGGTGGCGGCCAGGGCCTTTTTGGCGGCCTCGGGCAGGGGGTCCCAGAGGATTTCGGGGGCCGCAAACAGGGCCACGCTCAGCCCGCCAAACTCGACCAGATTCTGGCTCGGCCCGCCATCCTTGGCGCGGGGCTGGATGAAGCTGGGGCTGGCCGGGTTCACCAGTTGGGCTAGCTGGTGGCGGTAGTAGTCGCCCACTTTCACGCCGTTCAGGGTCAGGTTGGGGTCCTCTTTGAGTAGCGGCGCGGCCATGAACAGCGTACGGCACAGGCCCTCCAGCTTCTCGGTAGGCACCTGGCTTTCAGAGCGTGGGTAGCTCTTGCCGGGCTGCTTCGGAAACTGCATGGGGTCATCGAGCGTGCGCACGTAGCTGAAGGCGCCGCTGAGCAGGTAGCGGGCGGCATCCTGCCAGTGCCGGCGCGTCATACCGGTGTAGGGGCTCAGCTTTTTATCGGGCTGCTTCACCTCGAAGAGCGGCAGCTTGGTGGCCGGCGGCGCCACGTGGGTGTCAAAAAAGGGCGCGGGGGCGGCCTGGGCGCAGGCCTGCCCGGCGGGCAGGGCGGCCAGTGCACCGGCCAGCAGGATGGAATAATTCATGCAGGTAAACTTAGAGGCCGGAGCCCACTCTTTCAAGCAGACTCCGGCCCTGGCCTAAAAGCGATACGTACTACTCACGGCCTAGTAGCCGGGGTTTTGGGTCAGGTTGCCGTTCACATTCAGGTCGATGCTCGTCTGCGGAATGGGCAGCAGCGTTTTCTGAGCGGTGAGGCCCTGAATCGAGGCGCCATTGAGGCGGGTAGCGCGGTCCACGAGGGTGCCGGTGCGCAGCAGCGTGAGGCGGCGCTGCTCCTCCCCTATCAGCTCGCGCACGCGCTCATCCAGAATGAAGTTGAGGTCAATCTGGCTGGCCGACACCTGCGCGGCCTGGGCGCGGGTGCGCAGCACGTTGATGCTGGCGGCAGCCCCGCTCGTGTTGCCCTGCTTAAACTGCGCCTCGGCCAGCAGCAGGTACGTTTCGCCCAGGCGCATCATGGGCAGGTCCTTGATGGTGCCGTAGCCAAACTGGTCAGCCGGGTTATACTGGTTCCACTTGGTGGTGTAGGGCGTGATGTAGTAGATGGTATCGGTGCCCACGAGACCCGTCACGCGCTTGCCAAAAAGGGCGGTTTGGGCGGGGTCGTTGTAGTAAAAGCGGCGCTTGAGGTTGTACTTCGAGTTGCGCATGTCGGCATTGGTATTAGCCGGATAGAGCTGGTAGTCAACCCAGTTGCTGAGGCGCATGCGGCCGATGCCGCGCCCGCCCAGCGAGTCGGCAATGACCATGCCCTTGATGTTGTAGTAGCCCGGCACCCACATGCGGCGTTGCTGGGCACTGGTAGTAGCGCCTGGCACGTTGAGTTGCTGCTCAATGCCCCAAATAAGCTCGGTGTTGCCCTGGCTGCGGCGCTGGTTGCCCACGATAAACATATCGGAGAAGTAGTCGCCCGGCTGGCTGGCGCGCACCCCGTAGCGCGCCCGTATCAGCGAGTAGGTATTGCTGTTGATGAGCGTTTGCAGCACCGTTTGGGCCTGGGCGGGCTGGTTCATGCGCAAATACACCTGCCCCAGCAAGTGCTGGGCCGCCCCGCGCGTGATGCGCCCCGAAGCCGCCTTGTTGGCATCGAACAAGCTGGCGATGGCCGTGTTCAGGTCGTTCACGATGAAGTCATTGACGGTAGCCACCGGCGCGCGGGTAAAGTCGGTGCGCGGCGAGGTCACGGGCGTGTCAATCAGCGGCACGTCGCCGTAGAGCGTCACCAAAAAGTCGTAGGCGTAGGCCCGGAAGAAGCGGGCCTCGGCCGAAATCCGGTTTTTGTAGCCCTGGCGCAGGGTGCTGGGCGCGGCGGCCGCACCGGCGATTATCTGGTTGCAGTTATTAATGGTGCGGTAGGCCCAGCTCCAGAAGTAGGCCGAGCCCTGGTCCTGCGAGTTCAGCAGGTTGTAGTTGTAGTACGGCACCTCGATGCCCTGCACCTGGCCCGGCACGGCCACGTCGGTGCCTTCCTGCATGATACCCAACATGCCCTGAATACCCACGTTTTGGGTGGTTGTGATGTTGAAGTTATCGACCGTGTACTGGTCGCGCACCACCGACTGCAAGCCGGCCATGGCGGCCTCAAAGCCCAGCGAATCGACCAGCACCGTCTGGGGCGTGTAGAGCGAGAGGGGCGTTTCGTTCAGGAAGTCTTTTTTGCAGGAGCTGAACAACTGGGCGGTGCCCAAAAGGCCTACAAAAGCTAGGGTAAAACGTTTCATATAAGTCAGGTACTAAAATCGGGTGGGAGGTTTTGAATTGGCGGCAGGCTGTAAAACGGAGTGGCACTCCGTTTGGCGTCAGGTCGTATCCAGACGCGGAAACGGAGTGCCACTCCGTTTTACAGCCTGCCGCTAAGGCACTTAGCGCAGGCTCACGTTGACGCCGGCCACGATGCTGCGCACCTGCGGGAAGTTGGTGCCGCCGTTGCCGGTGCCATTGCCCACGGTGTAGTTCTGCTCGGGGTCCCAGCCCACCCACTTGGTCCAGGTGTAGAGGTTGCGGCCGCTCAGATACACCGACAAGTTGCCGAGGTGCAGCTTCTCGGTCATGGCGGCCGGGAAGCTGTAGTTGAGCGTCACGTCCTTGAGGCGCGTGAAGCTGCCGTTGCTGGCGTAGCCGTAGTTGCGAGGGTTGGTGTAGTTGAGGCCGGGGCGGTCCTGGCTGGCGTTTTGGGCCGTCCAGTAGCCCACTTCCTGCGGCGTGTTCGAGCGCCCGCCGAGGTCCACAAAGTTCAGGTTGCCATTGTTGCGCAGCACGCCCTGCACCGTCTGAAAGAAAATGCGCAGGCTCAGGCCTTTGTAGGTGAAGGTGTTGGTGATGCCGCCCTGCCAGGTCGGCAGCGACGAGCCCAAATACTGGCGGTCGAGGCTGGTGATTTTGCCGTCGCCATTCACGTCGGCAAACTTGAGGTCGCCGGGCTTGGCGCCGGGGTCGAGGCTGCTGGCGTCTTCGCCCACCTGCCACACGCCGGTTTTCACGTAGTCGTAAATCCCGCCCAACGGCTTGTTGATAAACAGACCGTTGACGATGTCATCGCCGCCGGTGCCGTAAATCTGCGTCACGCGATTGCGCACGGCCGTGAAGTTGAGCGTGGTTTCCCAGGTGAAGTTGGGCAGCTGCACGTTGGCCGTGGTCAGGGCCACCTCAATGCCCTGGTTGCGCACCGCCCCGATGTTGGCCAGCACCGAGTTGTAGCCCGTCACCACCGGAATCTGGCGGTTCAGCAGCAGGTCGCTGGTTTTGGCATCGTAGTACTCCACGGTACCCGTGATGCGGTTTTTGAGGATGCCGAAGTCGATGGCGTAGTTAGTGCTCGCCGTTTGCTCCCACTTCAGGTCGCCGTTGCCGAGGCGGTCGGCGCGCAGGCCCACCGTGGTCACGCCGTTGTAGGCGTATTGCAGCTGGGCCAGGCCCGTAATGGTCTGGTAGGGGTTGATACCCTCGTTACCGGTGATGCCGTAGCTGAAGCGCAGCTTCAGCACGTTCAGAAAGGTATTGTCCTTCAAAAACTCCTCGCTGGCCACGTTCCAGCCCAGGGCAAACGACGGGAAGATGTTGTATTTATCAGTATTACCGCCAAATACCGTCGAGCCGTCGCGGCGGGCCGTGAGCGTGAGCAGGTAGCGGCTGTCGTAGTTGTAGTTCACGCGCAGCATCTGCGAAAGCAGCGCCCGGCGCTCGTTGTACGAGCTGAGCGTGGCCGGCAGCGAGCCCGAGCCGATGCTGTTGAAGCCGCTCTGGTCGTTGATGAAGCCGCTGCCGTTTTCAGTAGTCGTGAAGTACGTGTTCTGCTGGGCGCTGTACAGGCCCGTCAGGTCCACGTGGTGCTTGCCGAAGTCCTTGGCATAAGTCAGGATGTTCTCCAGCGTGTAATTGTGCCGCTCGTCATTGAGTAGCTGCGCGGCCCCGTATTGGTTGCCAAAGGCGCGGCCCTCGTAGTAGGCGTAGCGGTAGGGCCGGTACGAATACGTGGCGTTGAAACGGTACTTGAGGCCGGTCAAGAACGTGGGCGATACCTCGGCGTAGCCCGTGCCGGTGAGCTGGTTTACGCGGCTTTCGCG
>JAKONR010000007.1 GCA_022701825.1 Hymenobacteraceae bacterium
GCGCGTTTCATTGTTGGCACGGGCAATGTTTTTGCGGTGCTTGCGCTTCAGACGGGTAACGGACATGATTTCCGGGGAAATGAGGATTTCGGGGTAGTTCTGGCAAATGAGGTGCAAAAATACGGGGTTAGTTTTGCTTTTCCAAACCTTAATTCTTAGCTGTTAGCTATTAGCCGTTAGCCGTTAGCTTTTTTAAGCAATGGTCGCCGGGCAAAAGCTAACAGCTAACAGCTAATAGCCAAGAGCTTACCCATGAACACTATCGACCTGCGCTCTGACACCGTGACGCGCCCCACGCCCGCCATGCTAGCTGCCATGCACGCCGCCGAAGTTGGCGACGACGTGTACGGCGAAGACCCCACCGTTCGCCGCCTCGAAGCCGAACTGGCCGCCCGCTTCGGCCTCGAGGCCGGCCTGTTTTGCCCCTCGGGCACTATGACTAACCAGCTGGCCATCATGGCGCACTGCGCGCTGGTTTCAGAGGTTATCTGCGAAGCCACGGCCCACGTGTACCTCTGGGAGGTAGGCGGAATCATGCACCACGCCCGCGCCTCGGTGGCCCTGCTGCCCGGCGAGCGCGGCCGCCTCACGGCCAGCCAGGTTGAGGCCGCCATTCGGCCCGTAGGCAACGTGCACTACCCTACCACCAGCCTGGTTTGCCTCGAAAACACGCACAACCGGGGCGGCGGCAGCTGCTACGCCTGGGCCGATTTAGAAGAAATAGCGGCTCTTACCCAAAAAAATGGCCTGGCCCTGCACCTCGACGGGGCGCGCATTTTTAACGCGCTCGTGGCCACCGGGCAGCGCAGCCAAGACTACGGCCGGCTGTTCGACTCCATTTCGGTGTGCCTTTCTAAGGGCCTGGGCGCGCCCGTCGGCTCGGTGCTGTTGGGCGCGGCCGATTTTATTCAGAAGTGCAAGCGGCTGCGCAAGCTATTGGGCGGCGGCTGGCGGCAGGCCGGCTACCTAGCCGCGGCCGGGCTTTTTGCCCTCGAACACAATGTAGCCCGCCTCGCCGACGACCACCGCCGCGCCGCCCGGCTGGCCGAGGCCCTGCGGCCGCTGCCCTACGTAGCCGAGATTTTGGCCCCCGAAACCAACCTGCTCCTGTTCCGGCTCGATGAAAGCCGCCTGACCGTGGCCGACTTCCTCACGCGGCTCGACGCGCAGGGCATCCGGGCCAGCGGCTTCGGGGGCAGCTGGGTACGCTTCGTGGCCCACCTCGACGTAAGCGACGACATGGTGGCCCGCGTGGCGGCGGCCGTGGCCGACCTGGCCACGTAAGCGGTATCTGGTTACAGCCGTCATGCTGAGCGAAGCGCAGCGCAGTCGAAGCATCTCTACCTCGATACTAATTCTCAGCGCCTGCCACGAAGCGATAGAGATGCTTCGACTGCGCTCAGCATGACAGGCATAATCAGATACCATAAATCCTTACAAATGCCCTTATACAACGCCCTGGCGCTGCTACTGGTGCTGGCCGCCGCCTTCGCCTACCTCAATCACCGCTTCCTGAAAATGCCGCCCGCCATCGGCCTGATGGTGCTGGGCCTGCTGACCTCGCTGGCGCTGGTGGGCCTGGCTCAGCTGGGCGTGGCGCCGGTGCTGGCGCTGGCCCGCGTGGTGGGCAGCATCGATTTCAGCGCCCTCGTCATGCAGGTGATGCTGGGGTTTCTGCTGTTTGCCGGCTCCATCCACGTCGATACCCGGCGCCTGGGGCGGCTGCGCTGGTCGGTGGGCATTCTGGCCCTCATCGGCACGCCGCTGAGCGTGGCGCTGGTGGGCGGGGCCATGTACGGGCTGCTGCCCTGGCTGGGGCTGCCCACGCCGCTGGTATACTGCCTGCTGTTCGGGGCGCTCATCTCGCCCACCGACCCGGTGGCCGTGCTCAGCATCCTCACCAAAGCCAACATCGACAAGGACTTAGAGCTTAAAATAGTAGGCGAATCGCTCTTCAACGACGGCGTGGGCGTGGTGCTTTTCGTGGTGCTGCTGGAAGTGGCCCAGCTCGGCCCGCAAGAGGTAACGGTAGGCCACGCGCTGGCCGTTTTTGCCCAGGAAGCGGTGGGCGGCGTGGCCCTGGGGGCCGTTTTGGGCCTGGGCGCGGCGTGGCTGCTGCGCTCCATTGATAATTACCAAGTAGAAGTGCTGCTGACGCTGGCGCTGGTGGCGGGCGGCACGGCGCTGGCCGCGCAGCTGCACACCTCGGGGCCATTGGCCATGGTGGTGGCTGGGCTGCTGGTGGGCCACTTCAGCCGCAGCCTCAGCAGTCCGCTCTCAGAGCAATCGCAGGACTACGTAGATAAGTTTTGGGAACTGGTTGATGAGGTGCTGAATGCCCTGCTGTTCGTGCTGGTGGGGCTGGAGGCGCTGGTGCTGCCCATTACGGGGCGCATCATCGGGGCGGGGGTGGCGGCCGTGGCGGTGGTGCTGCTGGCGCGGCTGGTAGCCGTGGCGCTGCCGCTGGGCCTGCTGCGCGGCAGCGGCTTGTTCACGCCCTCGCACCGCAGCGTGCCGGTGCTGACCTGGGGCGGCCTGCGCGGCGGCCTGTCGGTGGCGATGGCCCTGAGTTTGCCAGCCGAAGCGCCCCGCGAGCTGTTAGTTGGTATCACCTACGTTATTGTCGTGTTTTCTATTATCGGGCAAGGCCTGACCATCGGGCCGCTGGTGCGCTGGCTGGGGGTGGCGGGGCCACCGGCTCCGCGCGAGTAAGTTATCTATTAAAAGGTAGTTATGAATTTCTTTGTCATCGCCGACGTGCACGGCTGCCTGCACACCTTGCAGGAGCTGCTCACGCACTGGCGGCCCGGCGAAATGCTGGTGCAGCTCGGCGACCTTGTGGACCGCGGCAACTACTCGCCCGAAACCGTGGCGCTGTGCCGCGGGCTCGGCCAGGAGTTTCCCGACCGAACCGTCTTCCTGCAAGGCAACCACGACTGGGGCATGGCCGAGCACCTGGGGCCAAACGGGCCGTACAAAAGCTGGCTCAGCTGGGGCGGCCAGGGCACCCTCTACCAGTACCAGCAGCACCGCGACTGGCTGGCCGGGCACGCCGCCTGGCTCAGTCGCCGGCCGCTGTTTTGGGGCAATGAGCACGTGGTTTTTTCGCACGCCGGCTTTGCCAGCGAGCTCAATCCCTTCGACCCCCACAACCCCGACGGCGTGCTGTGGCGGCGCAGCCCGCTGCTCAATACCGGCCCGCTGCAAGTGGTGGGCCATACCCCCACCGCCGACGGCAAGCCCCGCTACGACGCGGTGGCCAATGCCATTTACCTCGATACGGGGGCGGTTTTTGGGCACTGCCTCACCGGCCTGCGCCTCAGTGAAACCGGCACGGTACTCGACGTTGTTGCGGTAGCTACGCACGCCGAAGACATCGACTAAACCCGCCCCATGCCCGCTTTTTTGCCCCCCGCCGCCGCGCCCCACTGGCACGCCGCCGGCCTCGCCCACCTCGCCCAGGCCGACCCGATTCTGGCGCAGGCCATTGCCAAGATAACCGCCCCGGTGCGCCCCGCCGCCCACGAAGACCTGTACCTGGCCTTGCTGCGAGCCATCGTCAGCCAGCAGATTTCGACCAAGGCGGCGGCCGCCATCTGGCGGCGCTTCACGGCGCTATTTCGGCCCGATGGCTACCCCGAGCCCCGCGAAGTGCTGCGCCTCGAAGAAGACGAGCTGCGCGAGGCGGGCCTGTCGCGCCAAAAAATTGGCTACCTCAAGGCCATTGCCGACTACCAGGAGCGCGGCCTGCTTGACTACGAGCACCTGAGCCAGCTCGATGAGGAGGCCTTCACCGCCCACCTCACCGCCATAAAAGGCGTGGGCCGCTGGACCGCCCAGATGCTGCAAATGTTCGCCCTCGACCAGCCCGACGTATTCAGCGAGGGCGATTTAGGCATTCAGAATGCCATGCGCAAGCTCTA
>JAKONR010000012.1 GCA_022701825.1 Hymenobacteraceae bacterium
AAATAAACGACATAGCTAGGTGGGATACAGGCGCTTAGAAACCGTAGGTGAGGCCCAGCGTGAAGGTGCGCGGCCGGGGGTAGATGTTGTTGTCGTAGCCGCTGCTGATTTCGGGGTCGAGGCCCGAGTACTTGGTCAGCAAAAAGAGATTTTGGGCGGCGGCCGTCAGGTTCAGGGTCGAGTTTTTGCCCAGCACGCTGCCAAACTGGTAGCCCAGCGTCACGTTTTCGAGGCGCGCAAACGAGGCATTTTCCAGGAAGTAGTCCGACTGCGCCGTGAGGCTGTTGAAGTTAGTCAGGCGCGAGGCCAGAATCTCGGTTGAGAGGTTGCCCAGCGTGCCGTTGGTGCTCGGCCCAAAATAGGCCCCCGAGCGCACCCCATTGAAGACGTACCCGCCCAGGTTGGCGCGCAGCGTAAAGGCCAGGTTGAGCTTGCCGTAGCTGGCCGTGGACCCAAAACCCAAGATGGTCGTGGGCCGGGGCGACTTGCTCACGTAGCGGTCCGAGCCGTTGAGCACGCCGTCATTAACCAGGTCGGCCACAGCGTTCTGAATCGGCTGGCCTTCGCTGTTATACAGCTGCTTGTACACGTAGAACGAGCCGGCCGGCGCGCCCACGGCGTTGATTTGCGAGCCGTTTATCTGGCCCACGTAGTTGGCATCGTCCACCAGCGTCAGCTTGGTGATGCGGTTGCGGTTGAAGGTGGCGTTGGCATTCACGGCCACGTTGAGCTTTTCGCCGCGCACCACGTCGAGGTTGGCCGTCAGCTCCACGCCCTGGTTGGTGAGCGAGCCGATGTTGAGAAAACCGGCGTTGGAGAGGTTGGAAAGCGCCGATACGTTGCTGAAAAACAGTAGGTTCTTGGTGTCGCGGCGGTACACTTCCACCGCGCCCGTGAGGCGCCCGTCGAAGAAGCCGTAGTCGAGGCCCATGTTGTAGGTCGTGGTGGTTTCCCAGGTTAGCTCGGGGTTGTAGAAGCTGGGACGCAGCGTGCGGTAGTACTGCCCGCCCACCAGCTGCTGCGCCGTGTTGGTGCTGAGCGTGGAGATGGGTAAGTAGCCCGAGTTGATGCCGATGTCCTGCTGCCCGGTCTGGCCGTAGCCCAGGCGCAGCTTCAAATCCGACACCATGGCGTTGTTCTTGAGGAAGTCCTCGCCTTTCAAACGCCACGCAAACGCCCCCGACGGGAAGTAGCCCGTACGTCGCCTCGGCGCAAAATTGGAAGTCTGGTCGATGCGGAACGTACCCGTAAAGAGGTACTTATCAGCCACATTGTAGTTCAGGCGGCTGTAGTACGATAGAAGCACCAGGTTATTGGTGTACTGGGTCTGGTTGTCGTAGGTCGGCGTGAGGGGCGTGTACACGCTGCCATCGGCGCGGCGGTCGTCGAAAATGTAGTTAGTGTTGCCAAATTTCTGAAACGAGTAGCCGCCGAGTAGCTCCAGGCGCTGGCCCAGCACCCGGCCCTCGTACTTGGCGTAGGCTTCGAGCAGGTAGTTGTTGAGGTCCTGGCGATACTGGTTATTAATGCCTTGGCGGTTGTATTGCGAGGCCGAGCTGGGCGCTACGTACACCGTGCCGCTGCCGCGCTGCACGTCGTAGCCCACGTTCACGTTGGCTGACAGGCCCGGCACGAAGGGCAGCTTATAGTCGAGGCGCATGTTGCCCAGGCTGCGCTTCACGGTGCTGCGGTCGCGGCGCTGGTTGATGAGGCTCAGCGGGTTGCGCGCCGACAGGTTGACCAGCTGCCCGTTGCCCTGCAAAAACTCGTAGTAGCCGCCAAACGGCGCGTAGCGCGGGTCGTCAGAAGTGATGGGCTGGCTGGGGTCGAAGCCCACGGCTGTGCCCACCGCGCTTTGGTCCGAGAAGTTGTTGTCAATCCAGGAGCCTTTCAGGTTTAGCTCGATACGCAGATTGCCATCGAGCAGCACGGGCGTCAAACTCAGGTTGCCGGTGTAGCGCTTCAAGTCGTTGCGCTTCAGCAGCCCTTGCTGGGTGAGGTAGCCCACCGACGCCCGAAACGGCACTTTGCCGAGCGCACCCAGCACGCTCGCGTTGTTGTCGGCGGTGTATGCCGGGCGGTAGATGGCGCGCTGCCAATCAGTATTTTCGGTGCCCAGCAGCGCTTGCTGCTGGTAGTTGCCGTAGTTCAACACCAGGTCGCGAAACTGGTCGCCGTTGAGTACCGGCACGTACTTGGCCACCGTGGCGATGGAGTGCTGGGTCGAGACGTTCACCCGTATTGCCTCGCCCGCCAGGCCTTTCTTGGTGGTCACGATAATCACCCCATTCGAAGCCCGCACGCCGTAGATGGCCGTGGCCGAGGCATCCTTGAGCACCGTAATACTCTCAATATCATTAGGGTTGATGAGCGAGAGCGGGTTGCCCGCGCCGGCCAGCCCGTCGTTGCTCACCGGCACGCCGTCAATCACGAACAAGGGGCTGTTGCTGGCGCTCAGCGACGAGCCGCCCCGAATGAGAATCTGGCTACCCGCGCCCGGTGCGCCGCCGGCGGTCGTTATCTGTACGCCGGCCACCTTGCCTTGCACCAGCTGCTCGGGGTTGGTCACCTGGCCCTTCACAAACTGCTTGCTGTCGATGGTCGTGATGGAGCCCGTCACATCCTGGCGGCGCTGGGTGCCGTAGCCCACCACCACGGCCTCGCTCAGGGCCTGGGCGTTTTCGCCCAGCGTGGTAAGCGGGGCCTGCACAGGCTTGCCGTCCAGCACCGTCACCGACACCCGCGCTGTGGTAAAGCCCACCGACGAATACACCAGCGTGTGCTGCCCCGCCGGCACGTTGGGGATGGTGAAAACGCCTTCCTCGTTGGTCGTGGCGCCAAGGGTCGTGCCCTCTACTACTACCGTCACGCCCGGCAGCGGCGCGCTCTTGGCATCGACCACGCGGCCGCTTACCACCCCGCTCGCTACCGGCGCGCTGTAGGCCAGCGCCCAATGCCGGCCCGGCTCCAATGGCCCCGCCACTGCCGAGCTAATCGTGAGAATGCCGACAATCGGCGCAGACAAAAAGATACGGCCCGCGCCAAATGGGCGCAGCCAACGTAGGGGTGGCATCATGGGTGGGACTAGGATTGTTTGGCGCAGCCGACCCAGCTGGGCGGGCTGCCAAGCCAGCGCTTGAGGTAGTAAAAACTACCCGCTCAGCGCCGGTTCTCAGACAAAGCAATACCACCCCGCACTAAAAGAAAATTAGTTAAAACAGGGTATGAAAAATATAGACTAATATTGATAAAATAGCTGTGACTTACAGGTGCTTACGCTATTAAAAAGTTTGCAAAATATGAACTCAATATGAAGCCAAATTAGGTAGTTACTTGCCGTTGGCGCCGCCAACTGTCTTAGCTCGCATCCAACACCCGTACTTGCGCCTCAAACTCCTCGTTGGGCAGCATCGACCGGTTCTTCACCCGCGTCTTGTAGGTGTAGATGGTATTGATGGAGTAGCCCAAAATGCGGCTGATACGCTCGCTGTCGTCGATGCCCAGGCGCACGAGCGCGAAGATGCGTAGCTCGGCCGTCAGCAGCTGGTCGTCGGTCAGCTGCACCTGGTCTTCGGGCCGAAACAGGGTGTTGAAAGCCGGGATAAAATTCGGAAACAGCTTCAAAAAAACCTGGTCAAAATTCTTGTAGAGGGCCGTGCGCTCGTGCTTGATATTAACACCGTCGAGCAGCCGTTGCAGGCCCGTGTACTGCTTACTGTCGAGCAGCGCGAGCAGCGACTTTTTCAGGGCTTCAAGTTTGTCGATGTACTGCGAGTTGGAGTTGAGGTAGTACCCGATGTACTCGTCCTTGATGCGATTAGCCTCGTTGAGCCGGCCATTAAGCTGGTTGAGCTGCCCGATGGCGGCCCGCAGCTCTTCATTGGAAGCCAGCACGCGTTTATCGGCCCGTTGCAAGCGCCGCAGCTGCGCCAAAATAACGAGCGTGCACACGGCCCCAAATGCCGCCAGCCCGGCCAGCACCCACGAGTTGCGCCGCAACGTCTGGCGCTGCTGCTCGATAATGCTAACTTTCTCTCCCTCAATTACCGACGAAATATGGCTGATTTCGACTTGCCGCTGCCGGGCTTTATAAAACGCCGCCTCGTCGCGCGCCTCCCGGATGAAGCGGTAGGCGTTCTGCAAATCGCCCCGCCGGTAGCAATAGTCCGAGACCTTGAAAATAGCCAGCGTTTCCTTGGTGGCCGACTGCACATCGGCGATGGCAGCCACCAGCAGCAACTCAAACGCCGCTTGCTCTTGGTGGTGCGCTTCGTAAAGGCTGGCCAGCGTGCTGGCGCTCACAGCCAGTTGGTGCGGCGTGAGGCCCGGCAGCCGGCGCACGGCTCGGTAAAACCGCCGGCCGGCCGGCAGGTCAGCTTTCTTTTGGGCAATAAAGCCCTCCACGGCCAGGCACTCATACGAGGCCGCGCCGCATAGTTGCCGGGCCGTGTCGGCGTAGGCCAAGGACTTGGCATAGTTGGCCGGGCGGTAATAATCATCCTGGTCAAACGTGCCTAAGTCACTGTAAGCCCGTGCCTTTAGAAAGTAATAGTCTATCTGGTCGGCAGGTGATAGCTGCCGCGCCTTGAGCTGGGCGAGCGCGTCGAACGTCTCCTTAAACATGCCCGACGACAGCAGGATAAACGAGAGCTTGAGCTTCGCCAGCGCCACTTTTTTGGCATCGCCCGACTGTTCAGCCAGCCGGTTTATGCGCAGGCACCACGCAAAAGCCGAGTCGTATTTATAGGCTTTGTACTCGTCGTAGATGCGCAGGCCCAGCCGAAACCGGGCCTCCGGGTCGGCGTGGCTGGCCGAGTACTCAGTGCGCAAAAAGGCAATGCGGCTCAGCCGCTGGGCGTCGTAGCGCGGGCGCTGGCTCAGCGCCTGGTTTAGGGCCGTGAGCAGGCTATCCGCTGGGCTTGCTCCGGCGCAAGGTTCAAAGCCAAAGGCAAATAGAAGAAGAATTAAAAGTGATTTCACGTGCATTTGTCCGCGCAATATACAGGCGGCAATGAACTGTACTGGCCCATTACCAGCGCGGGGAAGGCGAATGCGCGCTTGGGCAGCTATTAGAATTAAACGGGTTCAAAAGGTGCTTTTTGGGCACCTGCGTCGTTTGCTTGATGCGGGTCGGCGCACGCCCTCCGCAGGGCTGAGCGGTGGTCCACGCTTTCCTGTGCGCTCCCTGGGCAGCAAAATCCTCGTCACAGGGTCTGCAATAGCCTTGGGTGGGGACTTTTTGGCGTCTACTCAACAAACAACTCTAACCGGTCCGACCTTTGCCGGCGTGCAAACACAACCCTATAAGATAAATTTTCGCACTGGCGTGGCCATTGTCATCGCCAGCATGGTCGGCACGGGCGTTTTCACTAGCCTGGGCTTTCAGCTAATGGGCATCCAGAGCGGCTTTGCGCTGCTGATGCTGTGGGCGGTGGGCGGCCTCATTGCCCTGTGCGGGGCCGTGAGCTACGGCGAGCTGGCGGCAGCCATGCCCCGCTCGGGCGGCGAGTATCACTACCTCAGCCAGGTATACCACCCGGCGCTCGGGTTTTTGTCAGGCTGGGTGTCGGCCACGGTCGGCTTTGCCGCGCCCACGGCGCTGGCCGCGCTGGCGCTGGGCCGCTACGCCCAAAGCGTGTGGCCCGCCCTCGCCGCGCCGCTGCTGGCCGGCACCTCGGGCGCGCAGCTGCTGGCAACTGGCGTAGTGCTGCTGCTAGCGCTAGTGCATGGGCTTAGCATTCAGGCCGGTAGTCGCTTGCAGGTCGTTATCACTACCCTGAAAGTAGGCGTGCTAGTGGCCTTCATCGGGGCGGGCCTGCTGGCGGGCAAGCCGCAGGCCCTGAGCTTCGCGCCCGACGCAGCCGGCTGGCGGGCGCTGCTTAGCCCCACCTTCGCCGTGAACCTGATTTACGTGAGCTACGCCTACTCGGGCTGGAACGCCGCCGCCTACCTCACCGGCGAAATCGACCAGCCGCAGCGCAATTTGTCGCGCATTTTGCTCACCGGCACGGCTATCGTCCTCCTGTTATATGTAGGGCTGAATTTCGTGTTCCTGCGCTCGACGCCCCTGGGCTGGCTAAAAGGTCAGTTAGAGGTCGGCTTCATCTCGGTTAATTATTTATTTGGTCCCGCCTGGGGCCGGTTTGCCGGAGCCGTTATCGCGGCTTTGCTCGTGTCCACTATCAGCGCCATGGTTTTTGCCGGCCCGCGCATCACCCAAGCGATGGGGGAGGACCTGCCAGCCCTAGGGTGGCTTGCCAAGCGCACGCGAGCGGGTATTCCGCAGCGGGCTTTGCTATTGCAGGTAGCCATTAGCTTGGTTTTTATCCTGAAGCCCGATTTTCAGTCGGTGCTCGTGTACGCGGGCTTCGTGCTAAATCTGTTCACCTTTCTCACGGTGCTGGGAGTGTTTGTCTTGCGCTGGAGGCAGCCGCAGCTGCCGCGCCCGTATCGCGCCTGGGGCTATCCTTTCACGCCGCTCATCTTTTTGGCCTTGAGCGCCTGGACGCTCGTTTTTATTGTCAAAGACAAGCAAACAGAGTCGCTCTACGGCTTGATTACCGTGGTAGGTGGCTTGCTGGTTTATTTCGCTGCGCAAAAGCTCAAGCCCGGGCCCCGGTGCTAGGAGCCGCGCCAACCTGCTCAACTCACTCTCTAACTTTCTGCCGAATTAACGACTGCCAGCTAGTAACTACTTGGCTAGTCGTCGCCTTTTCTACCCATGCGCTTTTCTCAGCTTTCCTTACTGCCAGCGTTTGCGTTGCTGGCGGCCTGCTCGCAATCGACTACCGAGCAGCAACCAACCAAAACCGAAACAATGGCCGCTACGGCCGCCAAAGTTGCTGCTACCCCGCCGCACCCTGCTTCCCAGCCCGACAGCGCCGGGCCGACTACCAAGACCACCGCCGCCCCCGCGCCTGATACCGCTAACTTCCAGAACGTAGCTGCCTATCTAGCTGGCCTAGAACCAAAAGCCGAAACCCCGCTGGCTGCACTCGCCGCCCAGCCCGCTTGGCA
>JAKONR010000021.1 GCA_022701825.1 Hymenobacteraceae bacterium
TGGGGCCTACTCGCCAAGGTGGATGCCACGCTGGCCTCGGGCAAGCTCACCAGCTCGCCGGGCTATGACTTCGTGAGCAACCCGGCCGACCTCTACACCGAGGCCAAAACGATGGCTGGCAACGTGCTGGCTACCACCAGCTACGGCTTGGATTCGGACCTGAAAGCTATTTATGACGTGACCAAAAAGAGCGGTCCCGAGCACATTTTCGACGTGGCCGTGGACCGCACCGGCCTCACGGAAGGCAACTTTTCGAAGCTGCCGCTCATGTTCATTCCCTATATCGACGGGGCGGTTTTCACGCTTAATGATGGCACGGCGCTGAAGTCGGGCTACAACCACTTCATCACGGAGCCCGCGATTTACAACAGCTTTGACCCGGCCGATAAGCGTAAGACGGATATGATACCCAACCAGGTAACTGCCAACGGCATCAAGCGCACGCTGGGTATCAACGACTACAGCCGGCCCTTCACCCGCAAGTTTATTGACCCCGGCCAGGTGGGCGAGCAAACCAGCTCTAACACGCCCGTGCTGCGCTACTCCGATGTGCTGCTGCTGTACGCTGAGGCCTGCGGCCCGACGGCCGACGGCTACACGGCCATCAACCGCATTCGCACCCGCGCCGGCATCGCCAACCTCACGCCGGGCTTGAGCAGCACGGCCTTTTTCGACGCCGTGATTCAGGAGCGCAGCTGGGAGCTGTGTTTCGAGGGCAACCGCCTCTTTGACTTGCGCCGCAGCCACAAAATGGAATCGGTGCTGACGCAGCAGTACGGCAAAACCATCACCGGCGACCCGTACTACTTCCCCATCCCGACCCGCGAAGTTGACCTCAACGCCTTACTCTAACCCCTTCTACTCGTTATGAATACGCAGAAATTTTCCCTGCTGAGCCTGGGGGCAGTACTAGGACTGGGCTACCTGAGCGGCTGCAAGCAAGACCCCTTCGAGGGCATCAAAAGCCACGAGCGCGCCATTACGGCTGTGACCCTTGACAAAGGCCAGATTGGGGTGGCCGAAATAGCCCGCACCGTGGGCGACACCAGCAAAGTGACGGTGTACGTGGTGAAGGGCACCAGCCTGGCGCAGGTGACTCCTATCATCACCACGTCGTACAAAGCATCGGTTTCGCCGGGGTCGGGCAGCCTCACCGATTTTGCCAAAACCAACGGCAAGGCCGTTTACACGGTCACGTCGGAATCGGGCGAAAGCCGCATCTGGCTGGTGCAAATTAAGGACTACCAATCGGACCTGGACGGCGTGTGGCGCGTCAATCAGCTCAAATTTCAGTACTTCATCGGCGAGGGCCAAAGCTGGGGCTGGAACGGCACCAAGAACCTGACCGACAACATGCCCGATGCCAGCAAGGAGATGGACAACACCCTGCAATTCACGGTGACGGGCGCGACGGCCACCGGCAACCTCACCGGCACCTTCGTGCACGGCGCGGGCACCGACGGGCAGTTCGGCGACTTCAAGCAGGCCAACGGCACGGATTTCAACTACAAATTCCGCAAGCTGCCCCGCACCTCGGGCACCTTCCTGCGCGATTTCACTGATAACACGCTCACCTTCAACCCCGGCACCGCCCAAAGCAAGACGATGCCGCTGGTGTTCAACGCCGCCAAAACGATGGTGCAGATGCAGTTCGACGTGCGCCCCTACGACATCGACTGGAATGGTAGCGGCGGTAAGCAGGAGCTAGGCGGGGCCAAGTACTTCTGGTACATGCTTCAGAAGTAGCCTCTTGCTGCCTTGGGAGAGCGGCCGACTGCTAGGCAGCGGCCGCTTTCTTTTTTCGCCCTCCTTTTCCTTATTCTGATTTATGTTCCGCCCCTTTTTGCTGGCTGCCTCGTTGCTGCTAGCCACCAGCGCCTTTGCCCAATCAGCCAAGGTGCTGCCTTACCTCCAACATATTGCTGGCACCAAAACCCTGGCTGGCCAGCACAACAAAGAGCCCAACGCCGAACCGACCAAGTGGACCGACTACGTCTACAAAACCACCGGCAAATACCCGGCGCTGTGGAGCGGGGACTTCCTTTTTCAGCAGGAGAACATCGACAACCGCTGGAAGATGATAAAGGAGGCCGAACGCCAGTACCGGCAGGGCGCGGTGGTCAACATCATGTGGCACGCCTGCCCGCCCGCCTCGGGCGAGCCCTGCGGTTGGGACCCCGGCCTGCTCAACCAGCTGCTCACCGACGCGCAGTGGCAGGAGCTAATTACCGACGGCACGCCGCTGAACAAGACCTGGAAATCGCGCATGGACGACATCGCAGTGTACTTGCAGTACTTGAAAGACCAGAAAGTAGAAGTGCTGTTCCGGCCGCTGCACGAGATGAACCAGGGTAAGTTTTGGTGGGGTGGGCGGCCCGGCCCGCAGGGCACGGCACGGCTCTACCAGATAACCCACGACTACCTAGCCAAGACCAAAGGGCTCACAAACCTCATTTGGGTCTGGGATATGCAGGATATGAGCCGCGACTTTGCCGCCTACAATCCTGGCGAGAAATACTGGGATGTGTTCGCCTTCGACGTGTACGACAAGGGCTACGAGCAGTCGTGGTACGACTACATCTTACCCATCGTGGGCAGCAAGTCGATGGCCATTGGCGAGTGCGCCAAGCTGCCCGCGCCGGCCGTGCTGGCAGCGCAGCCGCGCTGGGTATTCTTTATGAACTGGGCCGAGCTGATTAAGGAGAACAATACCCCCGAGGCCGTGCGCATCCTCTACGCCGACCCGCGCGTGCTGACGCTGGATGAGCTGCCCAAGTGGAAATAACCTCGGCTGGTAGCCGCTAAAACCTGCCCTCATGAACAAGTGGATATTGCTGCTAGTGGTGTTGCTGGCCGCGCCGGCGGGCTACGCGCAGTCGGTGCTGGGCCGCGTGGTGCTGGCCACCGCCGCCCCGCGCCAATACGAAAAAATGGAGTGGGACATTGCCGTGGCTGAGCAGTTTGCGCAGCCCTACAACCAACGCGAAGTGAGTCTTGACCTACTGCTCACGGCCCCCAACGGGCAGCCGGTGGCCGTACCGGCCTATTTCGAGCGCAACGAGGGCCGCGGCTCGCGCTGGAAAGTGCGCTTTGCTCCGCAGCAGCTGGGCACCTACCGGTGCACGGTGCAGCTCACGCGCCGGGGCCAGGCCGCGCCCGAGCAGGCCAGCGCCGGTAGCTTCGTGGTGGGCCGGGGCCGCAAGCCGGGCTTTCTGCACAAAAACGACCTGTACACCTTCCGCTTCGACAACGGGCAGCTGTTCCGGGGCATCGGCGAGAACGTGGCCTGGGAGGCGCGCTCGTTTGAAGACCAAAAGTTTACCTACGACTACCTGCTGCCGACCCTGGCGAAGAACGGGGCCAATTTCTTCCGCACCTGGATGTGCTACTGGAACC
>JAKONR010000023.1 GCA_022701825.1 Hymenobacteraceae bacterium
GGGTCCAGCGCACGGGGGCGGTGAGCTGGGCCAGCAAGTTGGCTTTAATCGCGGCGGGGTCGGTGTGGGGGGCGGCGTCCACGTTTTGGTACACGGGGCAGCGGGCGGGCTGGAAGGTCGTTTTTTCGATGGCCTCGGCCAGCGCGGCCTGGGCCGACTGCATGAGCGGCGAGTGAAACGCGCCGCCCACGGGCAACGGCAGGGCGCGCTTGGCCCCGGCGGCTTTCAGGGCCTCGCAGGCTTTGGCGATGCCCTCGGTCGAGCCCGAAATAACGAGCTGGCCGGGGCAGTTGTAGTTGGCGGCCACTACTACGTGGCCGGCGGCGGCTATTTCCTGGCAGATGCGCTCCACCACATCGTCGGCGAGGCCCAAAATGGCGGCCATCGTGCCGGGCTGCTCGTCGCAGGCGGCTTGCATGGCCTGGGCGCGGCGGGCCACCAGCGGCAGCGCATCGGCGAAGGTGAGCACGCCGGCCGCTACCAGCGCCGAAAACTCGCCCAGCGAGTGCCCGGCCACCATGGCGGGCCGCACGTCGGGCCGGGCCACAAACTGCGCCACCGAGTGCACAAAAACAGCGGGCTGCGTGACATCGGTACGGCGCAAATCGGCCTCGGTGCCCGCGAACATGATGTCGGTCAGGCTAAAGCCCAGAATGTCATTGGCCTGCGTGAGCAGGGCGCGGGCGGCTTCGCTCTGGTCAAACAGCTCGCGGGCCATGCCCGGAAACTGGCTGCCCTGGCCCGGAAAAACAACGGCCGTAGCGCCGGCGGTGGGGTCGGAAGGAGTCAAGGTAATGGGTAGTTGTAAGGGTTACTTGTCAAGGAATATGACGGGTTTTGGGCGGCTGCAATCGGCTGTCGCAAGCCAACCAGCCCGGCAAACTTAACGCAAAAAAAGCCGCCCCTACTCGGGGCGGCTTTCTCAGAATTACGCTTCAAACGGGCTAGCGGACGATTTCTACCCAGCCCTTGAAGGTGCGTTTGGTGCGGGCAAAATCGCCAAACTCAACCTCGGCCAGGTAGTAGTACACACCATCCGAGGCTTTGCCGGTGGTACCGGTTTCGCCGATGGCCCCGCCGCCATCCCAGTTGATGTAGGGGTCTTTGTCGCTCTCGTACACCTTGCGGCCCCAGCGGTTGAAAATCTGGATGTGCGTGCGCACCACCGGGCTGCTGGTTTTGGGCCGGAATTTCTCGTTGGTCACGTCGCCGTTGGGCGTGAAGATGTTGGGCAGCACGAAGAACACGCACTCATCCTGGCACGCCACGTTGCTGACGGCGCTGCGAATGCCGGCCGGGCTCACGGCCTGCACGGCGTAGCAGCCGGCGCCGTTGGGCAGGTTGCGGTGTAGGTAGGTAAACTGCGTGCCCGCTACCGAGTCGAGCAGCACCAGAGGGCCGTCGGCCGTGGTGCGGTAAAATAGGCGGAAATACGCGATGTCGGTGCTGCAGCCCGTAGGCGTGTTGCCCACCGTCCAGCGCAGGCGGTTCTGGTAACGCTGGTTTTGCAGCGGGAAGTTGGAGCCGAGGTTGACATTGGCCAGGCTGTCGCAATTGGTGGGCGCCAGCGTGAGCACCGGCGTGCAGGGCGTCGGAATGAGCGCCGCGCATTGCTCCTGGCTCTTATTGAGCAGGTTGGTGTAGATAAGCTGACCGGCTGAGTTTACCGGCGCGGCGTACTGGCCGTTGGTCTGCACGTAGTAGCAATACGTCTGGCCGCGCACCAGCGTGGGGTCCTGGTCGGTGTAGGTGCCGGTAGCCGTGCCACCCGTTACGGTCGCTATTTGGGCATACGCCCCGGTAGTGCCGGTGCGGCGGAAGATGCGGGTGGGTTGCTTGGTATTATCCCACGGCACCTGGTAGGCCCAGGTCAGGGCGTTGGTATTGGTGAGGCCATTGGGCACCAGACTCAGGCGCACGCTGCTGGCCAGCGGCGCGGTTTCGCTGGTTTCGGGGCTGCCCGGCTGCGTAGTAGCCGCGCTGAAAAACACCAGCTGGTATGTGTACTGCGCGGCCTGCGTATTCACATTATCCACGTAGGTGGTATCGGTGATGCTGGTCTTGGTAGTAACGAGCGTGAATGGTGCCGCGCCCGTGGCGCTGCGGCTGAGGCGGTAGCCCAGCGGCGCGTTAAACACGGTGCCCGTAGTGGGCCGGGGCTGCGTCCACTTCACCGAAATCTGGCCGGTGGGGCTTGTAGTCAGCACGTCTACATTAGTAATCTGGGCCGAGCGGCCGCCCAGCGTGATGCACGCCTCGTTGGAAACGATGCTGGACCCGCCGGCGGGCAGCGGAAACTCGGCGTAGATGCGGTACGAATAGGTGCGGCCGCGTGGCAGGCCCCGGCCGCCGTTGTCGTCATTATAAGCCGTTACATTACCGGGTACGCTGGCAATCAGCTGGTAGCCCGCGCCGGCCGGAATACCCGTTTCGCAGGGGCCGGGCGTGTAGGGAAAGCAGCCCTCGCGGCGGTAAATGCGCAAGACAGGCAGCAGATTGGCCACGCCAGTAGTCTGGCAGCCGTAGGTATTCCAGCTCAGCAAAATAGCCCCACTACCATTAGGCGTGCCTTGCAGGTTGGTAGGCGCTGGCCCGATAACGGTGATGCGCCAGGTTTTTTCGTCGATGAGGGGCGGGTCGGGGGCGCGGGGAGTATCCTGGGCCTTAAACACGACCAAGTAAGGGTCTTTGGCTACGTTGGCGCAAGTGGGCGTCCACCGGAAGCTAGCCACGGCGCGGGGCGGCCCCTGCGTGCTTTGGGTAAACGTGGCCGGGGGCAGCATGCCACCGTAGGCAAACAGCTGCACGGCCGTAGCCGGCGAGGTAGCACTGCTGCCGTCCACGGCCGTCACGTTCTTGAGAATGAGCGAGCCCGCCACCACGCAGGTATCTTGCGGAATGGTGATGGTGGGGCGCAAGTTGGTAGTAGCTACCACGTTTATCTGCATATCCCGCACTACCTCGCCTATTTTGAGGCGGGTAATGCCGTTGCGCCGCCATTCCTCCACCACAATGGCCACGTTGTAGACGCCCAGCCGCGCCGGCGCATTCCAAACGAGTTGCCCGGTGCGGGCGTTGATTTCAAAGATGGCCGGCAACCCCGCCGGCGTTGTGTTGTAGGGCACCGTCAGGGGCGGGTTTCCGCTCAAGTTGATGCTCGGGTTGTTCGGGTACTGAAAGCCGGTCGTAATAGACGGTACCGGCGTGTAGGTAGCCGGCGGCGTAGTGGGGTAGCTGATTACCTGCCTGCTCTCCGTTAGCCGAAAAGCCAACGAGTCACCATCGGCATCGTAGGCAGCGGGGTTGTGCAAGAATACCTGGCCGGCGGTAGCCAGGTCAATAGCCGGTGCTTTCAGCACGGGTAAGCGATTCAGGCCCAGGCCAGGGTCAATCGTGATGGTGGTGTTGATGTAAAACGTCTGGCCCACCGAGCCCACCATATTCACCACGTTGGCCACCCGGTTGGCTTCCACAAAAGCCACGTTGTAGCTACCGCTACCTGGGTAGGTATGGTCAAAATAAAACGTTAAAACGCTGGTATTCAGATTAGCGTTGGTGTTGTTGGTTATCGTTACCTCACTAGTTTTATTAACGGGCCCCGAGTTGGTACCATCGCCGAAAAACAGCGTGGCGGCGGGCTGCTGCGCCTGCGAAGGGTCGCGGTACAGCGTGAGCTTAAAGAAGATACGGTTGGGGTTGCGGGCCGCCGTGGTGTCTACTTTGGCCTGAATGTCGCCGGCCCGCAGGTGCGTAGCGTGGGCAGTAGCCGGGGCTAGCCAGCTTAGTGCCAGCAGCAGCAAACCCAGCAGCCACACGCCGGGCGGGCGCGTGGGCTTCGCAGAGGAAAGAATTTTCATAAAACTAATGTAAGCGCTCCGAAGGTGAATCCTTCACAGCCAGGCGGCTAGCAGAACAACCTTTTTTGCAGAAGTTAGTTGTGGTGGGGACTATCTGGCTTAACGGCAACGGCCGTAGATTGATTCATGGCCGGGAAGAAGTTAGTATTAACGCAATATTTAACCATTCTAAATAGCACGCTTCCGGGTAGCCAAGCTTGGGGGGCACCCCGCCGGGCGCTACCTTTGGGCGGTTTAAGTAGGTTCTTTCTTTGTTAATAATTGTATGAATTGGTTTACCAAAACCTTCACTAGTAGCATCGGCCGCAAGATTGTCATGTCCCTGACGGGCTTGTTTCTCTGCTCCTTTCTGGTAGTACACCTGGTGGGCAACCTCCAGCTCTTCAAAAACGACGACGGGGTCGCGTTCAACGTGTACTCACACTTCATGGGCAACAACCCCATCATCCGCACCCTGGAGTGGGGCCTGGTGCTGGGTTTTGGCTTCCACATCTACGAGGCCCTGATGCTGACGCTGCGCAACAAAGGTGCCCGCTCGCACCAGTACGCCAAGTGGGAAGCCAAGCAAAACTCGGAATGGACCTCGCGCAACATGGGCCTTTTGGGCTCCATCATCTTGGTTTTCTTGATTGTACACCTATACAATTTCTTCTGGCGCGCCCGCTTCGGCACGCCCGACCCGGACATCAACCACAACGACAACCTGTACAAAGTAGTGGTAACGTCGTTTCACCAGCTTTGGTACGTGATTTTGTACGTGGCCGCGCAGGCTAGCCTGGGCTACCACTTGTGGCACGGCTTTCGGTCGGGCTTCCAGACCCTGGGCCTGAACCACCGCAAATACATGCCAATTATCAAGAACTTTGGCTACGCGTTTGCTGTCCTTATTTCGGCTGGTTTCGCCTCGATGCCGCTTTACTTTTACATCTTCACCAACGAGCAGGGCGCGCTGAAAGACAGCGTAATGCTGACGGTGAAGCACCTCACGCTGGCTTTTAACTAAGTGTTACGCGAGTAGGCAGTTGGGTAGGCAGGCTTTTCGGTAAGTTACTTGCTGCTTAACCACCTATCCCTTCGACTACCTAACCACCCAATTAGATATGGTACTGAACTCCAAAGCGCCCGCTGGCCCCCTGGCCGAGAAATGGGACAAGCACAAGTTCAACGTTAAGCTCGTAAACCCGGCCAACAAGCGTAAGTACGACGTGATTGTGGTGGGTACTGGCTTGGCTGGGGCCGCCGCTGCGGCTTCGCTGGCCGAGCTGGGCTACAACGTGAAAGCGTTTACTTACCACGACTCGCCGCGCCGGGCGCACTCCATCGCCGCGCAGGGGGGCATAAATGCCGCCAAAAATTACCAGAACGACGGCGACTCGGTTTTCCGCCTGTTCTACGATACCATCAAGGGTGGCGACTACCGCGCCCGCGAAGCCAACGTGTACCGCCTGGCCCAGGTATCGGTCAACATCATCGACCAGTGCGTGGCGCAGGGCGTACCCTTCGCCCGCGAGTACGGCGGGCTGCTCGCCAACCGCTCGTTTGGCGGGGCGCAGGTATCGCGCACGTTCTACGCCCGCGGCCAGACTGGGCAGCAGCTGTTGCTGGGTGCCTATTCGGCCCTGAGCCGGCAGATTGCCTACGGCAAAGTAAAAATGTACACCCGCTCGGAAATGCTCGACGTGGTGGTGGTGGATGGACAGGCGCGCGGCATCGTCACGCGTAACCTCATCACAGGTGAAGTGCAAACGCACGCGGCGCACGCCGTGGTGCTGGCAACGGGTGGCTACGGCAACGTGTTCTACTTGAGCACCAATGCCATGTACTGCAACGCCACCGCCGCGTGGCGGGCGCACAAAAAAGGCGCCTTTTTTGCCAACCCCTGCTTTACCCAGATTCACCCGACCTGCATCCCAGTATCGGGCGACTACCAGTCGAAGCTGACGCTGATGTCGGAATCGCTGCGCAACGACGGCCGCGTGTGGGTGCCCGCTACCAAGGAGATGGCCGAGCGCCTGCGCAAAGGCGAAATCACGGCCACCGACATCAAAGAAGAGGACCGCGACTACTTCCTAGAGCGTAAGTACCCGGCTTTCGGTAACCTCGTGCCGCGCGACGTGGCCTCGCGCAATGCCAAGCAGATGTGCGACGAGGGTCGCGGCGTGGGCTCGACGGGCCTGGCCGTGTACCTCGACTTTGCCGATGTCATCAAGCGCACCAGCGCCGAGGCGGTGAGCCAGAAATACGGCAACCTTTTCGAGATGTACGAGAAGATTACCGATGAAAACCCGTACAAGCTGCCGATGCGCATTTACCCGGCGGTGCACTACACCATGGGCGGCCTGTGGGTTGACTACAACCTGCAAACCACCATCCCCGGCCTCTACGCCACGGGCGAGTGCAACTTCTCGGACCACGGCGCCAACCGCCTCGGGGCTTCGGCCCTGATGCAGGGCTTGGCCGATGGCTACTTCGTGCTGCCCTACACCATCGGCGACCAGTTGGCCCAAACGCCGCCCAAGCCGGTAACCACCGACCACCCCGCTTTTGCTGAGGCCAAAGCTGGCGTGCAGGCCCGCGTTGAGCAATTGCTCGCCATCAAGGGCAACCGTACGCCCGACGAGTTCCACAAAAAGCTCGGCCACCTCATGTGGGAGTATTGCGGCATGGCCCGCAATGCCGAAGGCCTGCGCTACGCCAAAGCCGAAATCGCCAAGCTGCGCAAGGAGTTTTGGAGCGACGTGAAAGTGGTGGGCACCGGCGAGGAAATGAACCAGGCGCTGGAGAAAGCCGGCCGCGTGGCCGACTTCATCGAGCTCGGCGAGCTGATGGTAGACGATGCCCTCGACCGCAACGAAAGCTGCGGTGGCCACTTCCGCGAGGAATACGCCACCGAGGACGGCGAGGCTATGCGCCGCGACGACGAGTACGCCTACGTAGCCGCCTGGGAGTACATGGGCGAAAACCAGCCCGAGCGCCTCAATAAGGAAGAGCTGGTATTCGAGAACGTGAAGCTGACCCAGCGCAGCTACAAGTAAATAATTATAAATTTTGAATTATGAATTATGAATTAGAGTAATGGTCTGCTGGCCCTAACTCATAATTCATAACTCATAATTCATAATTCAAAAGATATGGCCGGCTCTAACCCCAACGCTAAACCTATGAACCTGACGCTGAAAGTTTGGCGTCAGCCCAACCGTCAGACGGAAGGACGAATTGTTGACTACCAGGTGAAAGATATTTCGCCCGACATGTCTTTCCTGGAGATGCTCGACGTGCTCAATGAGGACCTGCTGCACCAAGGGCAAGACCCCGTAGCCTTCGACCACGACTGCCGCGAAGGCATTTGTGGCTCGTGCGACCTGTTCATCAACGGCCGCTCGCACGGCCCCGAAAAGGGCACGACCACTTGCCAACTGCACATGCGCAAGTTTTCGGATGGCGATACCATCACCATCGAACCCTGGCGCGCCAACTCGTTCCCGATTAACAAGGACCTGAGCGTAGACCGCTCGGCCTTCGACCGCATCATTCAGGCGGGCGGCTACGTGAGCGTGAACACTGGCGGCGCACCCGATGGCAACGAGATTCCGATTCCGAAAGAAATTGCTGACCGCGCGTTTGAAGCCGCCACCTGCATCGGCTGTGGCGCGTGCGTAGCGGCTTGCAAAAATGCCTCGGCTATGCTCTTCGTGTCGGCTAAAGTATCGCAGTTGGCGCTACTGCCCCAGGGCAAAGTAGAAGCCCAAACCCGCGTCGAAAACATGGTGGCCCAAATGGACATCGAAGGCTTCGGCGCCTGCTCCAACATCGGCTCGTGCGCGGCCGAGTGCCCGGTGGGCATCTCGCTGGAGAACATCGCCATCCTGAACCGCGAATTTTTGACGGCCAAAGTAGCGTCGAATAACCTGGCGTAATACTTACGTTAAGTGCTTGAAAAGGCGTCCCCTCTCGGAGGGACGCCTTTTTTTATGGCCAGCCAAATCGCTTATTCAACGACCAAACTAAAGCACGCGTAAGCCCGAAGCAGGAGCAGCACTGGCTCTGCTCTTAAAGCCAAAAAGGTGCCTGGGATTCTGCCAGGGCACCTTTTTGGCTTTGAGGGCATCCCACGGCCTAGGCAGCTACTGCGTCTGCTGGCACTGGCTTTTAGAAAGCAATTTTTACTTCCGCGAACCCCACGCCCACCACCAGCGCCGAGGCGGCCGGGCTAGCGTCAGTGGCTGCATACTCGCCCAACGCCACGGCCTGCCCGTCGGCCGTGGCGGCCTGACTACCGGCGGGCAAGCCGTGCAGTACCACGAGGTAGGTAGTGTAGCTGGGCTGATATTTGTCTTCTCTTTTCTGGCTCATCGTCAGCGAGGTAGCGTCGCCAGCCACGGTGAAGTGGCGCACGGTTTTAGCCTCCTGCTGATAGCCGTAGCCCTCGCCGCCATCGTCGTAGAGGATGCTTTTGGCGACTCCGTTTTTGTAATAAACGTGCAGCGTTAGTTCTTCCACGGGCTTTTCGCCCACGTACTGCATTACGGGTTGCATAGGTACCACGGCCCCAGCCTTGATAAAGAGTGGAATGCGCGTGAGGTCGGCGGCGGCCCAGACTTCGGCGCCGCCGTTTTTTAGCTCATCGGTCCAGTAGTAGTACCATTCGCCCTTGGGCAAGTACACCCAGCGGCCATCGCTGTCGGCCTGCGTAATGGGGCAGACCAGCAGGTTGTCGCCGAGGCCAAATTCGGCCATGCGCAGGTAGGTTTCGGGGTCGTGCTGGTCGAGGAAGGTGAGCGGGCGCAGCATGGGCGTACCCTGCGTGCTGTACTGCCAAAAAGCCGTGTACACGTAGGGCAGCAGCCGGTAGCGCAGTTCGATAAACTGCCGCGCCAGGCTGGTGTACGGCTCGCCGAAGCTCCAGGGCTCTTGGTCGCCGTGGTCGCCCGAGCTGTGGGTGCGGAAGAAGGGATGAAACGCCCCCAGCGCCACCCAGCGGGCGTACAGCTCGCCGCTGGGCGTGTCGATGAAGCCGCCAATATCGGAGCCAATAAAGCTGAAGCCACTGATGCTGAGGCGCTGGCACTGGATATTAGCCAGCCAGAGGTGCTCCCAGGTGGCGACGTTGTCGCCGGTCCAGCCCGAGGAGTAGCGCTGGCCGCCGCTGTAGGTACTGCGCGTGATGGTAAACGGCCGGTTGGGGTAGCTAAAGCGCGCCGCGCCCTCGGCAGTGGCGCGGGCCATTTGCATGCCGTAGATGTTGTGGGCCTTGCGGTGCGAGGCGGGCTGGCCGTCGTAATCGAAGCGCACATCGTCGGGGAAAGTGCCGCGCTCGAACACGGCCGGCTCGTTCATGTCGGTCCAGATTCCCTTCACGCCCACGTCTTTTAGCAGGCCTTCAAACAGGCTGGCCCACCACGCGCGCACCTCGGGCCGGGTGTAATCGGGGAAGTGGCAGGCACCTGGCCACACCGAGCCGCGCATGAGCGGGCCATCGGCCCGGCGGCAGAAAAAGTCGTTCGCCAGCCCTTCTTGGTACACGGGGTAAGCCGGGTCGATTTTGATGCCGGGGTCGATAATCACGACCAGCTTAAAGCCGTCGGCGGCCAGCTCCTGCACCAGGCGCCGGGGCTCGGGAAAGTGCTCGGGGTGCCAGGTAAAGCACCGGTAGCCATCCATGTAGTCGATGTCGAGGTAGATGGCATCGCACGGGATGCGGCGCTCGCGCAGGCCCCGCGTGATTGCCTGCACGTTGCTCTCCGGGAAATAGCTCCATTTGCATTGGTGATAGCCGAGCGCCCACAGCGGCGGCAGGGGCGGCGGGCCGGTGAGGCAAGTGTACGCTTCGGCCACTTCGAGCAGCGTGGGGCCGTAGAGGAAGTAGTAATTCAACTCGCCGCCCTCGGCCCAAAAACCCGTGACATCGGCCTGCTCGGCGGCAAAGTCGAAGTGCGCTCTGAACGTATTATCGAAAAAAATGCCGTGCGCAATGCGTTGCTGAAGCACGTGGTAAAACGGGATGTTCTTGTAGAGCGGGTCGGCATTCTTTTGGTAGCCGTAGGTATCGGTGCCCCAGTTCACGAAGCGCTGGCCGCGCAGGTTCATGTCGGCGGGCTTGTCGCCGAGGCCGTAGTAGCACGCGCCGCTGGGCACCTGGTGGCTCATTTTCACGAGGTTGTTGCCGGTGTCATCGTCGTAGTGCCAGTGAAAGCCTTTCTCATCAGTGCTCAACACGGTGCCCGAGCGGTCGAGCACGCGGGTGCGCAGCGACTCCTTCCAGACAATGCAAATAAGCCGGGCCGTAGTGAGGCGGTAGTGGTCGCCTTTCTCCTTGAACTCCAAAAAAACCGGCACCGCTGGGCGCGTAGGATACGGCTCGCCCGGGCCGGGCAGGGCGTAGCTAAAATCGGGCTCGGCCGGCGCGCCGGGTGTGAGGTAGCGAAAGCGCAGAATCTTGTCCGACAGCGCGTGCAGCAGCAGCCGGGTGCCATTAGCAGTGGTGAAGGTGTAGCAAAAATCGTTGGTTTGCTCGGCCCGTGCCACGGAGCCGGGCTGCTGCTCCTGGCGGCTCTGCGCCACCAGGTTGTTGAGCATGTAGTTGTTCTCCTGGAGAAAATTGGGCATGGGTAAACCAGCGCGGGGCGGCTGGTAGCAAAGAGAGAAGCTGCTGGCTAGTGGTAGTATAGACCGCTGGTACAGGCCGCAAGTTATCCTTTGAGCGGGCTGGCAACTTGCAAAAAGGCAAGCCGAAACCGATTTAGGAGCTTTGCGTGGAGGTTATTTTTTGCACTCTTCAGCCAACCTATGGTACTTAGCCCCGTTATTCGTGGGCGTATTTCCTGCTCATGAATTTGCCCGTTGCCTCTGCCCCCGTTGCCGTCCTGGTTTTAGCCTGGGATGAAACTACGCCCGCCGCGCGGGTATTGGTAGATGCCCCGGCGGCGGCGCTGGAATCGGCCCACGACTCGGTAGTAGCACTGGTGCCCACTGGGCCAGCTGCCAATGAGCGCAGGCAGGAAGAATTTCTTCCGTTCGAAGCCAGCATCGCGCCGCCCGAGCCGCCCGCTACGAGTGCGCCGCTGCCAATTGAAGTACCAACCGCGGCTGCCCCAGCGGCCGATGACGCGCCGGCGGCCATTGCTACCACCGAGGCTACCGCTGCTGCCCCGCTTCTGGCTGGTGTAGCAGACCCGGCCGATGCGCCGCCCGAGCCGGTAGTAGTGGCCGCCCAAAAGGCAGCTTTGCGCCGCGCCACTAGTGAGCCGGTGGCTACGGAGGCAGCGCTAGTCAGGCCGGCATTGGTGTGGCAAGAGGTGCGGGTGCTTCGTTTTGGCCTTGGTTTGGGCACTGGCAAAATGGCGGCGGACAGCAGCTATTTGGGGCAAGGCGAGCCAACTTTTGTTTGGACGGGCGGCACGAGCGCACCCGCTGCGCCCTACCTCGGCAGCTCCGAACCAACCTCGCTGGGCAGTTTGACACTGGCCAGTCTGCCCGGCGAGGTTGGGCATTTGGCCGTGGCGGCGGCGCTTTTGGCCGCCACCGACACGGCCGCTACGGCCCTGGCGGCCTTGCGCGCGCTGAGTCCAGTGGGCAGCAGGGCCACGGTGCTCACCAGCCAACTACCCGCCACAACACCGCCGCCGACTTACTGGCCAGAAGAGTTGCCCGAGGCGCCTGATGCTGAGTCGGATGCTACGCCCGCGCCGCTGGCCGATGAGCCGGTGCCTACCTCTGCTGCCTCTGGCACTGAACTAAGCGAAGAAACTACGGCCGCTGAAAACTCCTTCGCCGTTGATAGTGCGCCGGTACAAGCTACTGAGCCGGCCGCGCCCGCACCAGCTCCGGCCGCGGAGCCCGCGTTTTTTGCGCCGGCCGAATCGCCGCCGCTCGCGGCCCTGCGCCCGACGGGCCAGCCTTTTGATGCGCCTGATTTAAATTTTCAGATTATCCAATACGCCCGGATGGCGGTGCCACAAGCGGTGCAGCAATCATTTGAGGTCATTTATGCGCCCGCTTGGCCGACATGGCTGGCCGCCCAGGAGCTGCGCCACCGCAGTGGCCAGCCGCTGGTGCTGCACATCGCCAAGCTAGCCGCGGCCGATGATGAACTGATTGACTTGGCCGCCGGCTGGATAGCCGAGCTGCAGCGCCAGGCCCTGCACCGCGCCGACCTCATCCTGACCGAAACGCCTGCCCTGGCCCAGCGCCTACGCCACGAGTTGGCGCTGCCCACCCACCGGGTGCGCGCCGTGCCCGCCGCCGACGCGGTGGCCGTGGCGCAGGCACTGCGCACGGCGCAGCGAGGGTAGGCTGGTTTCTGGCTGTCCATCCGCCATGCCGAGCGCAGCGCAGTCGAAACATAACGGCTAGCGCCCCGCCCTTACTTTTGCGGGCCATGACGGACTTTGAACAGGAATTTAACGCGGCGCTCGAAGACGACCCGCGCACCGGCGACGTATTTGTGGTAGCGCCCTTTTCGGTGGCCGACACCTACGGCACCAAGGGCACGCTGCCCGTGCACACGGCCATCGACGGCTTCCCGTATCGGGGCGAGCTCACGGCCATCGGCGATGGCTACCACGCGCTCGTAGTGCCCCGCGAGGTGCGCCGCGCCGTGGGCAAAACCATCGGCGACGTGCTGCACGTGGCCCTGCGCCATGACCTCGAAGAGCGCGTGGTAGACCTGCCCGAAGACTTGGCCGCCGCCCTCGCCGAAAACGAAACCGCCCAGACTTTCTTCAAAAAACTCGACAAGCCCGACCAGCGCGCCTACGTGCGCTACCTCAAAGGCGGCCGCACTCCCGAGGCCCGCGCCAAGCGCCTCACCGAAACCGTGTACCGCCTCAGCGTGGGCCGCAAACGCGACACGGGCAACGGGTAGAACACTATTTGCAGGTATTAAGAAGGCCGCCAAACAGCTTATTTGGCGGCCTTCTTAGCGGTTTATTCAAGTGGCTACTTGCCGGCCACCAGCACGAGCGCCGTGCGATTGGGCAGGTAGAGGCTGAGGCGCGGGGCCTCGGCCGTGCCGCCGCCGCCCAACGTGTCGTACACCACGCTCTCGTCGAGGCGCTCGAAGCCGCCGAACGCGCCCCGGTCGGAGTGCAAGGCGAGGCGGTAGCGGCCGGTTTTGGGCACCGGGATGCCATAGCCGAAAAAGCTTTCGGTGGGGTTGAAATTGAACACGAACACCAGCCCGGCGCGCTCGAAGGCGATGACCTTGTTGCCGTGGTCGATGTCGAGCAGCGCGGCCGGGCCTTTGAGGAGCAGCTGGCGCTCGCGGGCAAGCTGTATCATGGCCTTGTCGAAGGCCAGC
>JAKONR010000038.1 GCA_022701825.1 Hymenobacteraceae bacterium
CCGAAGAAACCCACAAGCCCGTCGAGCAGACGCCGCAGGTGTGGGCGCTCTACAAGGAGGTGCAGGACTACTACGACAAGGGTATGCGCGTGCCCGACGACGTGACGCTGCTGCTGTGCGACGACAACTGGGGCAACCTGCGCAAGCTGCCCAAGCTCGGCGACGCGCCCCGCAAGGGTGGCTACGGCATCTACTACCACTTCGACTACGTGGGCGGACCCAGGAACTACAAGTGGCTGAACACGAACCCGCTGCCGCGCATTTGGGAGCAGATGCACCTGGCCCACGAGTACGGCGCCAATCAGATTTGGGTAGTGAACGTGGGCGACCTCAAGCCCATGGAGCTTCCTATTAGCTTTTTTCTCAACTACGCCTGGAACCCCGACGCGCTGCCCGCCGACGGCGTGGCCGCCTACACCCAGCGCTGGGCCGCCCAGCAGTTTGGCCCCAAACACGCGGCCGACATTGCCGACATTCTGGCCAAGTACGCCAAGTACAACGCCCGCCGCAAGCCCGAGCTGCTCGACGCCACTACCTACAGCCTGGCCACCGGCGAGTGGGCCACGGTAGTAGCCGAGTACAACCAACTGCTTGCGCGTGCCGAGGCCATCAACCAGAAGCTGCCCGCCGCCGACCGCGACGCCTACTACGAGCTGGTGCTGCACCCGGTGCAGGCCTGCGCCAATCTCAACGAGCTGTACTACACCGTGGCCCAGAACCGCGAGGCCGCCAAAACGGGCCAGCCCAACACCAACGCCCTGGCCGAAAAAGCCAAGGCGCTGTACGCCAAAGACGCGGAAATAAAGAACCGCTACCACGCCGTAGCCGGTGGCAAATGGCACCACATGATGGACCAGACGCACATTGGCTACACCTACTGGCAGCAGCCGGAGGTGGACAAAATGCCGGAGGTAGTGACGCTGCCCGCCGGTGCCACCGCCCCGGCAACCGCGCCGAAGCCTACCGTGGCCGAAAGCCCCGCCTACGTGTCGCTCGACGCCGAGCACTATACCCAGGCCGTGAATGCCGGCCCCATCACCTGGCAGCGCCTGCCCGACCTGGGGCGCACGGCCGGGGCCGTTACGACGATGCCCGTCACGGCCGCGCCCACGGCCACGCCGGGCGGCAGCAGCCCGCATCTGGAGTACGGTATTACGCTACCGCAGGCCGGCGCCGTGACGGTGAGCACCTACCTCGCGCCGACCCTGGACTTTACGGGTACCACCGGCCTGCGCTACGCCGTATCTATCGACGACGAAGCGCCCCAAATCGTCAATCTAAATGCCGACCTCAATCCTGAGAAGGGTAGCCGCACCTGGGGGCAGGCAGTGGCTAACAACATCGTGCTGAAAACCTCGCAGCACAACGTGGCCGCCGCTGGCGCGCACGTGCTTAAGTTCTGGCGCGTGGACCCCGGCGTGGTACTCGAAAAGCTGGTAGTGAGCCCCGGCCCGCTGCCCGCCACCTACCTCGGGCCGCCCGAAAACAAGGCTGGCAAGAGCAAAGACCAGCCGATGCCCGGTAGCTTAGGCACGCGCTAGTAGGCGGCTGTCCCACGTCCGTCATGCTCATCTGGCGTCCGCGCAGCGAAGCATCTCTACCGTTTCATCTGGTCTACCCAACGAAGCGGTAGAGATGCTTCGCTGCGCGGACGCCAGATGAGCATGACGGACTTTTTGTTGACTTATTACGCTATTTCCCCACCCCATGAAGACCTTTTCCTTATTCCTGGGCCTCGGCCTGCTCACGGCCGTAAGTGGCTCGCGCCCAGCCGCGCCAGCTGCCGTCGTGGCGGCTCCCAGGGCCGACTATCCGTTCCAGAACCCCGACCTGCCCCTCGACCAGCGGGTCGATGACTTGGTGGGCCGCCTCACGCTGGCCGAAAAGGTATCGCAGATGCTGAACGCCTCGCCGGCTATCGACCGCCTGGGCATCCCGGCCTACAACTGGTGGAACGAGGCGCTGCACGGCGTGGCGCGCACCGGTCTGAAAACCACGGTTTTCCCGCAGGCCATCGGCATGGCCGCTACGTTTGATAAGGATGCCATGCTCCAGATGGCTACCATTACCTCCGACGAGGCGCGGGCGGTGCACCAGGAGTACGTGCGGCGCGGCGAACGGGGTATCTACCAGGGGCTTACCTTCTGGACGCCGAATATCAATATCTTCCGCGACCCGCGCTGGGGCCGGGGGCAGGAAACGTATGGCGAAGACCCCTACCTGACCGGGCAGTTGGGCTCGGCGCTGGTGAAGGGCTTCCAGGGCGACGACCCCAAATACTTGAAAATCACGGCCTGCGCCAAGCACTTCGCGGTGCACAGCGGGCCCGAGTCGTCGCGCCACGAGTATAACGCTCAAATCAGCGACTACGACCTGTGGGACACGTATTTGCCGGCATTCCGCGATCTCATCGTGGATGCCAAGGTGGCGGGCGTGATGTGCGCCTACAACGCCTACGCCGGCCAGCCCTGCTGCGGCAGCGACATCCTGATGACCAATATCTTGTACAAGAAGTGGAATTTCAAGGGCTACGTGACCTCAGACTGCGACGGCATCAACGACTTCTGGCAGCACCACAAAACCGACCCCGACGCGGCCACCGCCGCCGCCAATGCCGTGTTGCACGGCACTGATATTGAGTGCGCGACGGGTAAGCTCTTTACCTACAACTCGCTGCTGGAATCGGTGCAGAAAAAGCTCATCAGCGAGCAGCAGCTCGATACGTCGGTGAAGCGGCTCTATAAAATCCGGTTTCAGCTGGGCATGTTCGACCCGGTGGAGCGCGTGAAGTACGCCCAAATCCCGCTGAGCGTGGTGGAGAGCGCGCCGCACCAGGCTCACGCCCTGAAAATGGCCCGCGAGTCGGTGGTGCTGCTCAAGAATGACAAGAACACGCTGCCGCTGCGCAAAGACCTGAAAAAAATAGTGGTGCTCGGCCCCAACGCTGATAATGAAAGCGTGCAGCTCGGCAACTACAACGGCTTCCCGACCGACATCGTGACGCCGCTCGAAGGCATCCGGGCCAAGGTGGTCAAGGGCACCGAAGTGGTGTACGTGCAGGGCGTGGACTACGCCAGCAACACCGTGTACGAGCCGCTTGATATTAATAAGCAGCTGGCTTACAACGGAAAACCCGGCTTTCAGGCCGAGTACTTCAAAGGCATCGACCTGGCCGGCGCGCCCGTGGCCACGCGCCAGGAAGCCAGCCTCGACCGCTACCTCGCCAATGTGAAGATGGAAGTGGCCCCCGGCCTGCCCGCCGAGAATTTTTCGGCGCGCTACCAGGCGGTTTTCACCCCCGAAAAAACCGAGGAGCTGGCCCTGCAAATCTCGGGCGACGACGGCTACCGGCTGTTTGTGGATGACAAACTGGTGATTGACGCTTGGAAGGGGCGCGGCTTTTCGACCAACCAGCACCTGCTGCGCACCACGGCCGGCCAAAAGCTGAACCTGCGCCTCGAATACCTGCAAACCGACCGCCGCACCATCCTCAAATTCACCGGCGCGAAGGTGGTGACCATGAACGCGGCTAACATCCTGGCCCAGGTGAAGGACGCCGACGCCATCGTGATGGTCGGCGGCATTTCGCCCAAGCTCGAAGGCGAGGAAATGAACGTGAAAGTGCCCGGTTTCAGCGGCGGCGACCGCACTACCATCGGCCTGCCGCAGGTGCAATCTGAGTTACTCAAAGTATTGCACAGCAGCGGTAAACCCGTGATTTTGGCCCTAATGACGGGCAGCGCCCTCGCCACGCCTTGGGAGGCCGAGCACCTGCCGGCCATCGTGAACAGCTGGTACGGCGGGCAGGCCGCCGGCACCGCGCTGGCCGACGTGCTTTTTGGCGACTACAACCCGGCCGGCCGCCTGCCGGTGACATTCTACAAGTCGGAAACCCAACTGCCGGCCTTCGACGACTACAGCATGACCGGCCGCACGTACCGCTACTTCACCGGCGAGCCGCTGTTTCCCTTCGGCCACGGCCTGAGCTACACTACGTTCAAATACAGCAATTTGAAAGTACTGTCGAAGACGACGACCGGCCAGCCCATCCGCGTGAGCGTGGACGTGCAGAACACCGGCACCCGCGCCGGCGATGAAGTGGTACAGCTCTACGTGCGCCACCCCGGCGCCACGGGCCGCGTGGCGCGGCACGCGCTCGAAGGCTTCCGCCGCCTCAACCTGGCGCCGGGCGCCCGGCAAACGGTGGCCTTCACGCTTACGCCACGCCAGCTCTCGCGCCTCGATGCCAAGGCTAAGCGCGTGGAGGCAGCGGGCACGGTGCAGGTGTTTGCGGGCGGCGGGCAGCCGCTGGCGGCGGCTGTGGCGGCCGGTAAGGTGCTGAAAGCCGACCTGGCGCTAACCGGAAAGCCGGTGGTACTTGACTAGCGGTTAAATTCTTAGCAGCCCAAAAAGGCGGCCCGGCAGGTTGAGACTAACTCAACTTGCCGGGCCGCCTTTTTGGCTGCTGGCGAGCGCTTACTTGCGGCGGGGTGGGGCAGGAGGGGAGCCACCCAGCACCTCCTGAATAGGCTGGCCGGTGCAGGCATTGGGCAGCTTGCTATTCAGGAGCATGGCGGCCGTGGGGGCAATGTCGGTGATGGTGTGCGGCGCGTAGCTGACGCCGGCCGGAATGCCCGGCCCCCACCACAGCAGCGGCACGTGAGTATCGTAGGCGTAGCCGGTGCCGTGGCTGGCGCCCACGCCGATGTCGCCGGTCCAGCCGGGCAGCAGCTCGTAGCGCACATCGCCGAAGCGCGGGTAATAAAGGCCCAGTTGCAGGCGGGCTTCTAGGCCGGTGGTGTAGCCCGCGTCGAGGAGCTGGGTAGTGGTATTGACCTGGGCCACGCCGGGCTGGTCGCGCAAGAACTCGGCCAGCAGCCCTTGGGCGCGGGCCAACTCGATTTTGCGCTGGGCCAGCAGCGGGCGGTTGAGGTAGTACATGTTGTTGCGCTCGGTTTCGAGCCACTGGCCGGAGCCGAGCTGCGCGGCCAGAAAGGCGCCCGCCGCCTGGTACACGGCGCGCCGGTCGAAGGCTCCCACGGGCAACTGGTGGTCGGCGAGGTAGCGCGTCACCTCGCTCGCGCCGTGGTCGGCCGTCAAAAACACAGCGTAGTTGCCCTTGCCCACGGTCTTGTCCAAGGCTTGCAACAGGCGGGCTATTTCGAGGTCGAGGCGCAGGTACAGGTCGTTTTCCTCCTTGGAGAGCGGCCCGAAAGTGTGGCCCACCGCGTCGGGGCTGGAGTAGCTGACGGCCAGCAAATCGGGCACGTCGTCGCGGCCCAGGTCGGTGGCTTGCAGCGTAGCCAAGGCCAAATCAGTCAGTAGGTTATCGCCAAAAGGCGAGGTGTACATGCTTTCGTAGGCGGGCGGGTTTTGCGGAGCGAGCTTGGAAAGGTCGTAGGGGAAGGTAGCAGCCGTTTTGCCCTTAAAGATGCGCTCGTAGCGGTTCGAGTCGGGCAGGCTGTTGCGGTAGGCTTCGGGGCCGCGCAAGGGCGCCCAGGTTTGGCGGCGGTAGGCGTCGGCCTTCTTTTGGGCGTTGAAATCGCGCACCCAGGCCGGCAACTGCGGCACGTAGAACGTGCTCGAAATAAAGTCGCCGGTGTTCACGTCGAGCCAGTACGCGCCGTCGGCCATGTGGCCGGCGGGCAGCGCTGAGGCCCGGTCTTTCAGCGACAAAGCCAGCACGCGGCTGCGGCCGCCGTAGGTCATCTTGAGCTCGTCGCCGAGGGTGGTGCTCACCTGGTTGCGGGCCGACACGCCCATGCCTTTGGTGGTGGTGCCCACAAGCTGCACGGTGCTGTCGTCGGTGCAGTACACGTCGCGGCGCAGCTGGCGGCTGTACCACGAGTTGCCCACGATGCCGTGGTAGCGCGGCGTGGTGCCGGTGTACACGCTGGAGTGGCCGGGGCCGGTCACGGTCGGGATATAGTTGTAGTGCGTGTTGCGACACTCCATTCCTTCGCGCCGCAGCCGGTTGAAGCCATCGGGGCCAAAATCGGGGCCGAAGCGGGTGAGGTAGTCGGGCCGCATCTGGTCGACCATGATGCCGACCAGTAGCTTAGGCGTGGGGCGGTTTTGGGCGCGGGCCGCCGGCGCGGTGAGAAGCAGGCCAGCGGCGAGGAGCGCGGCGTAGGTAATTGAAAAGCTTTTCAAGGTAGTTTTTATTGCAACTGACAACGTCGTCCGTCATGCTGAACGCAGTGAAGCATCTTGCTCGCTTCTGCCGCACCGTTCAACGATGCGGTAGAGATGCTTCACTGCGTTCAGCATGACAAGCGTATTCACTTCGTCCTTAGTTTGTCAAATACTTGGCGCGCAGCGCCGTCAGCTTCTGAGGTGTCAGGCCCATTTCGGTAGCCAAAAACTTGTCCACCGAGCCGTATTGCTTATCAATAGCCGCGAAGGTACCGGCCAGGTAGGCCGGGTTGGCGACCAGCAGCGGGCGCACGGCCGCCACGGCATCGGCTGGCATACCGGCCTGGGTCATGCGCTGGAGGCTTTGCTCGCGGCCGGCCTGCCAGTACACGTCGGTGGCGGCGTAGTCTTTCAGAATCGTCTGGCGGTCGACGCCCAGCGCCGAGAGCACCAGCGCCGCCCCAATGCCGGTGCGGTCCTTGCCGGCCGAGCAGTGGAAGAGCAGCGCCTCATCGCCGGGCAGGGCTAGCAGCTCGTCAAACATCGGCTTGTACTTGGCCGGGAAGAAGCTGGTGTTGGTGTAGACGGCGCGCATCAGCGAGTCGCGGTTGATGGTTTTGGCGCCGCCGCTGAGCAGGCGCGGGTCGATTTTTTCGCTGCCGGCGGGCAGCTCCACGCGCCGCGCGCCGGGGGGCAGGCGGTCGGGCGCCTGGGCTACTTCCTGGGGGCCGCGCAGGTCGCAAACTAGGGCTACGTGGCGGCTCTGCAACGCTTGTAGGTCGCTGTCGGTGAGCTTGCTGATGTCGGCCGAGCGGTAAATGTGGCCCCATTTTACGCGCTTGCCGCCCGCAGCCGGGTAGCCGCCGAGGTCGCGAAAGTTGCTGGTGCCTTGCAGCGTTACGGCGCGGCGGGGGTTGAAAACGACCGTGTCTTTGGCCGGTTGGGCCAGGGCGGGCGTGGCGAAAAGTAGGAGGAAAAGGAGCTTTTTCATGATAGGTTATATGGTAGCTCGTCAAGCGCAGTACCCCACCCCCGGCCCCTCCCCTCCGGGAGAGGGGAGGGGCCGGGGGTGGGGTACTGCGCCTTACTTCGTCAGCCAGGTATCCTGGTTCAAGTCATCGACCCCACCAAACTGGCTTTTCAGCGCGGTCTGGTAGTTGGTGGTGTTGTAGGTCTGCTCGTCTACCGGGTATTGCCAGCGGCGCGGGATGCGGCCATTGGCATTGAGGCCGCTGCCGGTGCTCACGAAGGTGCTCGGGTAGCCGGTGCGCCGCCAGTTGTAGAAGGCCTCGTAGCCCGAATTCTGGAAGAAGGCCACGTACTTCTGGTTGAGAATCTGCTCCAGGCCAGCGGTATTGTCGCCCTTGTACACCACGCCCGAGTTGGCCAAAAAGGCGCTGCGCGACACTGTTGCCGTGCCAAGCGGCTTGCCCGCCGCATCGCCAATGGTCAGCGCCTGCCCGTTGCTCAGGCCATAGAAATCGAGCGAGGCATTAATGCCGCGCTGGTAGTAGGTATCGGCCGAAAGGCCCGTTACCCAGCCCCGGTTGGCGGCTTCCGCGATGTTAAAATTCTGCTCGGCGTAGCCCAACAGGATGTAGGGTTCGGGGCCGCTCACCGAGCCGTAGTAGCGCAGAAAATTGGTAAACGAGTAGCGCCCGGCGTTGGAAAATGTAGACAAGTCGCTGAGGCCCAAAACGGGGCTGCTGCCCACGTAAGCCGAGAAGTCGCCCACCGACTTGCCGGCCGCGAGTTGGGACGGGGCGGGCGTGGCCGTCACGAAGGTGCGCGGGTCTTGGGTGGCGGTGGTGAGGCTGAGGTAGGGCGCGCCCGAGTTCTGGCGGGCATTGTAGGTGTCGTTGGGCGTGTGCGGGTAAGTGTTGTAGGCCGAGTTGAATTGGAACACCCAGTTGTCGGAATTGCTGGTTAGCAGCGGATACTGCGAAGGGTTGTTCACTATCGTGGCAAACTGCTGCGGCACCTGCAAGTCAGCATTATCGAGGGCGCGCTTGCTAAGGCTGATGAGCACGCGCAGCTTGTAGCTATTCACCACCCGGCGCCACTGCGTGGTAGTGGTGAAGTACATATCGCCGCTAAAGCCGCCCGTGAGCGGGCCACTCAGCAGGGTATTGGCCGTGTCGAGCATGGCCAGGCTGCGCGCGTACACGGCTTTTTGGCTGTCGTAGGCGGGCGTGAGGTTGGCCAGGCCCTGGCCGGCCTGCGAGGCAGGCGTATCGCCCACCCGCTGCGCCTGCCACACAAAGAGGTAGGCCCGGAAAAACTTGGCCAGCGCGCTGTAGGCGTTCTGCTTGGTGCCCAGCAGCTTCACGGCCTGGGCGTCCATCTGGTTCACGTTTTTGAGCACCGTGTACAGCGAGGCCGTATTGGTCCAGTTGTACTGGTTTTGGCCGCCGTAGTAGCTGTCGTTGGAGATGGTGTACTGGTTCCAGCGCTGCACCTGCGAGAAGGGGCCGCCGTCGCCGCTGTTGTACAGGTCGTACTCGATGCGCGGCAGCAGCAGCGAGGGCGGCACCGGGCTTTCGGCGGTGGGCAGGTTGGGGTTGGGAAACTGCTCGTCCATTGACTTGCAGCCGGTGGCGGCGAGGGCAAGGGCGAGGGCGGCGATAGCAATATATTTCATGGCGTAAGTGCCTTTAGATTTTTGGATACCCGCTAACGTAGCGCCTCACCCCCCGGCCCCCTCTCCGAAAAGGAGAGGGGGAGCCAACCGCAACCTGACGTGTGCTTGCGTTGAGCAGTCGCTTGGCTCCCCCTCTCCTTTTCGGAGAGGGGGCCGGGGGGTGAGACGCCCACGTCAGGGCTAAGTATTAGAAAGTCAGGTTGATATTCACCCCCATCGAGCGCGTGGTGGCCGATTGCAGGCTCGGGTTCTTCAAAGTACTGCCGTCGGCCAGGTTAAAGCCCTGGGCGTACTGGTCGAGGTCGAAGTCCTTGCGCTGGGCGAAGTAGAGCAGGTTGCGGCCCACCAGCGAGATATTGGCGCCTTTGATAAAGCGCGCTTGCAACAAGCTGGCTGGCAGCGAGTAGCCAATGATTACCTCGCGCAGCTTGGCGTAGGTCTTGCTCACCATGTAGGGCTCCTCGATGCCGCCATTGTACACGCCCTGGGTGTAGGCCTGCACGGTCACGGCCTTGGTGTTGGGGGAAAATTGCAGCTCGTTGTAGTTGCTGATGTTGCCGTTGGCGTCAAATTTTACGGTGCCGCCGCTCACCACTACGCCCTGGCCCACGTAGGCGGGCGTGGGGGCCTTGGTGCCCAGGTTGGTGCTCTGCCACTCGGCCAGGCGGGCCGCGCCGAGGTCGCCGCTCACCAGGTCGGGGTGGTTGCCCGAGCTCAGCGAGTAGGCATACACCTGGTCGCGGATGACGCCACCCACGCGGCCATCAAACTGGAAGCTGAAATTGAAGTCCTTGTACGAGAAGCGGTTGGTGACACCCCACACCCAGTCGGGGTTGGTGTAGCCCATCAGCTGCATGTTGGTGGTGCCCGCCGGGCGCGTCAGCGGAATGCCGGTGCCGGCATTGATAATCTGCCCATCGGGCGCGCGCAGGTAGTTGTAGCTGTAGTAGCCATCGAGCCGGTCGCCGATGTTGAAGATGTGGTTGGGGCCGGGCAGCAAAATGCTTTGCTCCGTGCCGTCCACCTCCTTCAGCGTCTCCTTAAAGGTGCTCCAGTTGGCGAGCACATCCCATTTCAAACCGTTGGGGTTGGCCAGCACGGCCCCGGTCAGGGCTACTTCCCAGCCGTTCTTTTGGGTGGTTACGGCGTTGGTGGTGCGGCTGGTGTAGCCCGACGACGAGGCCACCGGCAGCGCGTATATCAGCGGCCCGTTGTCCGACGTAAAGTGCGTCACGTCCAGCCCCAGGCGGTTGCCGAAAAACTTGGCATCCAGGCCGTACTCGTAAGAAGCCACCGTAAAGCTCTTCAAATCGGGGCTCGGCAGGCTGTTGGTAAAGCTGGCCGCCGGCTGGTTGTTGTAGGGCTTCGTGATGGTGTAGGTGGCCTGGTTCACGTAGTTGGGGCCGTCGTAGGCGGTGTACACCTCCGAGCCGTAGCCGATGGGGCTGGAGGCCACTGTGCTGCCCGTCACGGCCTGGTAGGCCGAGCCGATGGTGGCCTGCGTGTTGCCGCCGCGCACGTTGGCATACGAGCCGCGCAGCTTGGCAAACGAGATGAACTCGGGCAGTTTCAAGTAGTCGTTGAGCACCGTGCTCAGCGACACCGAGGGGTAGAAAATCGTGCGGTTATTCTTGGGCAGCGTCGAAAGCTTGTCGAAGCGGCTAGTGAGGCCCAGCGAGGCGATGTTCTTGAACGTGAAGTCGGTAGTGGCGTAGGCGCTCAGCACCGTCATGTCCGAGCCGTACTCGTAGGCCTGCACCGGGTTTTTGGAGTTGCTGAAATTATACACCCCCGGCACGATGAGAAAGTCGGTGCTGGCCCAGCTGGCGTTGTAGTTGAAGAGGCGCACGTTGGCCCCGCCCACCGCGCTCAGCGTGAAGTTCTTACTCAGCTGCTGGTTGTAGGTCAGCAGCAGGTCGGTGTTGTTTTCGAGCAGCGTGCGGCGGTCTTCGCGGTAGTCGCCCTGGCGCAGGTCGGGCGTTTTGTAGGTGATGGCCGAAAACGGGACCTTCTCGGTGCGCAGCTGGTTCCAGGTAGTTAATTGCGAGCGCAGGGCCACGTTCACGTGGTCATTGAGCTTGTAGCTGAGGCGGCCGTAGCCGTAGAGGTCGGTTTTCTTGTGCCCGTACAGCCACTCGTAGGCCACGAAATAGGGGTTGTTGCCGCGCCCGTATTCGGCGTAGTACTGCTGCACGCCGGGCACGCCCTGCGGGCCTTTGTAGTAGTCGCGCATGTCGGCCAGCGCCCAGCTGCTCGACCCGTACACCTGGAAAATGTAGGTCGGGCTTTCCGGCCCCGAGCTGCTCTGCGGAATGTTGGGCGAGTTCTGCAAGCTCAAATTCAGCGCCCCGTCAAACTTGATATTCTTGTTAAAATTGACGCCCGTGCTCAGGTTGAAGTTCGTGATGTTGAGGCCCGTGTTGGGCACCATGCCGCGCTGGTAGTTATTGGATACCGACAGCCGCACGTCGTAGTTATCGCCGCTCGACGATACCGACAAGTTATTGGCCGACAGTACGCCGACCCGCATAAAGTCGCGGAAATTATTGGCACCCCGCGCCACCCAGGGCGTGCCCTGGCGCACGCCGTTCACCAGCGGCGAGTCGTACTGCGGCACGTTTTGGCCCTCAAAGCGCGGCCCCCAGATGTTGGCCCGGCGGTTGGGGTTGCCTACGTCGTAGAGGTCGTTGGTGTAGGCGTACTGGTAGTTCGAGCCGAAGCCGTACTCGTTCTGCTTTTCCGGGATGGCCAGGTAGCTGGGCTGAAATTGGGTGCTGCTGTTAAACTCCACCGCCACGCGGCGCTTGTCGCCGGTGCCGCGCTTGGTAGTTATCATAATGGCGCCATTTTGGCCCCGAAAGCCGTAGAGCGCCGCCGCGTTCGGCCCCTTCAGCACCGTGTACGTCTCGATGTCGTCGGGGCTGATGTTCCAAGTGTCCGAGTTAATCGGCACGCCATCCACCACAAACAGGATGTTGGAGCTGCCGCGCAGTAGCAGCTGCGGGCGGCCCAGCAGCTCGGCGCTCGGGGCCACCGTGAGGCCCGCGATTTTGCCGGTCAGCGAGTTCACCGGGTTGGGCTCGCGGGCTTTCACCAGCTGCGCGCCCGATATTTCCTGGGTGGTGTAGCCGATGGTGCGGGCTTCCTTCTTGATGCCCAGCGCCGTTACGACTATCTCGTTCAGCTCCTGCTGGTCTT
>JAKONR010000086.1 GCA_022701825.1 Hymenobacteraceae bacterium
GGCCAACGGCGTGGTTATCATCACGACCAAGGGCGGGCGCGAAGGCCGCACCAACGTGACGTACAACGGCTTCGCGGGCTTCCGCACCATCACCAAAACGCTGGGCGTGATGAACCCGACCGACTACCTCAACTGGCAGTACGAGCGGGCGGCCCTGGTGGGCACGGCCACGGGCGGCCTCAGCACGTTCAAAAACCTCTTTGGCTCCACCAATTTCCGGGGCGATACGCTGAACAACATTCGCAACGCGCCGATGGTGGACTGGCAGCGCGAAGTATTTGGCCGTAAGGCGTTTCAGCAAACCCACAACGTGTCGGTGAACGGCGGCAACAAGGGCGTGACGTACTCGCTGAGCTTGACCAGCAACAAGGAAGACGGCATTCAGCTGGGCACGGGCTACGAGCGCAAGCTGGTCAATTTCCGCTTCGATAACAAGGTGAGCGACAAGTTCCGCTTTGGCCTGAACACGCGCTTCAACGACCAGGAAAGCCTGGGCGCGGGCACCGGCGCGGCGCTGGGCACTTCCAGCACCGGCAACACGGTGCCCACCGGCTCGGCCGTGACTTCGCGCCTGCGCAACACGGTGCTGTACCAGCCCTTCAACGACCTCACCGGCAACGGTGCACTCGACCCGAATGCCTTCGACGCGGACTTTTTTCTCAATTCCAGCCTCGTCAACCCCGTTCTGACGATTGACAACGAGTACCGCTCCGACAAGCGCCGCACCATCAACATCGGCGCTAACCTGGGTTATAACTTCACGAAAGACCTGGTCTTCAACTCGGTTGGCGGCTTTGACATCACCAACACCAACCTGAGCACGTTCAACGGCCGCTACTCGCCCACCATTCGGCAGGCGGCCGGCAACTACCAGGAGCTGCCCTTCGCTACCATCTCGACGGGCACCATCACGACCCTCAACAACTCGAACACGCTGGCCTACACCTACCGCAAGGAAAAGCACGTGCTGAACGCGCTGCTCGGCGAGGAAACCTACCAGCAGAAGAATACTACCGCCTACATTCAAACCAACTTCCTGCCGCTCGACATCACCGCCGAGCGGGCGTTGGCCAACATCAACCAGGCCGTGCTGCCAGCCGGGCAAGTAGCCCAGCCGGTGCCGCCGAGCACGGGCATTCCGGTTAATTATACCTTGCTGTCGGGCTTTGGCCGCCTGAACTACAGCTTCGATGACAAGTACTTGGTGACGCTGACCGGCCGCTACGACGGCTCGTCGAAGTTTGCGCCCGGCAACCGCACCCGTTTCTTCCCGGCCGCCGCCGCCTCGTGGCGCTTGTCGAAGGAAAACTTTATGCAGGGCATTGATGCGGTGTCGGACCTGAAAGTGCGCCTGAGCTACGGCCAGACCGGCAACAACCGCATCGCCGACGGCCTTTACAGCCAGCTGTTTACGGTGGGCACGTCGTCGTACTCGCTCAACGAGATTACGGTGCCCGGCTCGGCCGCCTCTACCCTGCCCAACAAAGACCTGCGCTGGGAAATCACGACCTCGCGCAACCTGGGCGTGGATTTGAGCTTGTTCAATAACCGGGTGCAGTTTACGGCCGATGCCTACTACACCACCACCAACGACCTGCTGGTGAACGTGTCGCTGCCGGCCTTCACGGGCTATCCGTCGCAGCAGCAAAACATCGGCTCGACCTCGAACCGCGGTCTGGAATTGCAGTTGAGCGGCACGGTGCTGCAAACCAGCAACTTTAGCTGGACGGCCTCGGCCAACACTTCGTTTAACCGCGGGCGCATTGAGGCGCTGGGCAACGGAGCCACTGAGATTCAGGGCATTCAGTCGAACTGGGCCGGCACGGCCCTGCCGGGCAGCGACTACGTGGCCCGCGTGGGCCAGCCGGTGGGCCAGATGTATGGCTACGTAACGGACGGCTACTACACCCGCGACGACTTTGCGACCTACGACTACGCTACCCGCCTCGGCACGCTGCGGCCCCGCACCAACGACAACCCCGGCGTGGCCAGCAGCGCGGGCGTGGTAGGCTCGGCCCCTACCATCGGCAGCATCAAGCTGAAAGACCTGAACGGCGATGGCGCGGTGACGGAAGCCGACCGCACGGTAATCGGCAATGCCAACCCCAAGATGATTGGCGGCCTCAACCAGCAGTTTACCTACAAGAACTTCGACGCCAGCATCTTCCTGAACTTTGTGCTGGGCAACGACATTTACAACGCCAACAAGATTGAGTTTACCTCGTCACCGGAAAATACGCGCTCTTCCAACATGCTTGATGTGATGAATAATCGCTTCAAGAACATCGACGAAAACGGCGCGCTCATCACCGACGAAGCCACTTTCAACCGCGTGAATGCCAACGCCAGCATCTGGCAGCCCACGCGCGGCAACTACTTCCTGCACTCGTGGGCGGTAGAAAAAGGCTCGTTTTTGCGCGTCAACAACATCACGGTGGGCTATGCGCTGCCCAAGGCCTTCATTGCCAAGGCCAAGCTGACGCAGGTGCGCTTCTACGCCACCCTCAACAACCTGTACACCTTCACCAGCTACTCGGGCTACGACCCGGAGGTGAACACCCGCCGCGCCAATCCGCTCACGCCGGGCGTCGACTACGCGGCCTACCCCCGCAGCCGCGCCTTTTTGTTTGGCGTCAACATTGGCCTGTAAGCTTTTCCCACCCGCACTCAACCTAGCATTATGAACTTTACGCGCACTTTTCGGGCTTCGGCCGCGATGCTGCTGGCCGGGGCCGGCGGGCTGGCGCTCAATGCCTGCAGCTACCTCGATGTAGAGCAGCTGGCCCTCAACACCACGGAGGCCACCTTCAGCACCGTGAGCGGGGCCACGAGCGCCGTTATTGGCACCTACGACCTGCTGTCGGGCGACCAAACCTACGGCACCCGCATCAGCACCTATTTCCCCTACGACACCGACGAGATGATTAGCTCGTCGGGGCTGTTCGACACCGGCCGCCGGGGCATTGCCCGCTACAAGGCCTACGCCACCAACACCGACATCGTGAACCCCTGGAACAACCTGTACCAGGGCGTGGAGCGGGCCAATATCTGCATTCAGAACATCCCGGCGATGGCGCTCTACACCAGCGGCACGGCCAGCGACACGGCCGCCCTGCACCGCCTACACGGCGAGGCCCTGACCTTGCGGGCGCAGTTTCTGTACGAGCTGGTGCGCAATTGGGGCGACGTGCCGGCCCAGTTCACGCCCTCGGTGTCGGGCCAGGATTTTAACCTGCCCAACGCCGACCGCGACGCGACCCTCAAGCGGCTGATTGACGACCTGGCCGTGGCCGAAAAGCTGGTGCCCTACCGCTCGGGCGTGGCTGTGGCCAACGAGCGCATTACCAAGGGCGCGGTGAAAGCGCTGCGGGCGCGCATTGCGCTGCAACGCGGCGGCTACGCCCTGCGCGGCAACACCATGAGCCGCCCCGCCGACTACCTCGACTACTACCGCATTGCCCGGCAGGAGTGCCTGGAGCTGATGAACCAGCGCCGCGAACACACGCTCAACCCAAGCTACGAAAACCTGTGGCGCAGCGTAAATCAGCTCGTGCGCGACCCCAGCAACGAGATTCTATTTGAAGTAGGCATGAGCGGCTCGACGGCCACCGGCGACTCGAAGCTGGGCTACTACAACGGCCCGCGCCTGACCGCCTCGCCCACCTACGGCACCACGCAGGGCGCCGTGACGGTGGTGCCGACCTACTTCTACGCCTTCGACTCGACCGACGTGCGCCGCGACATCACGGTGGCCCCCTACCAGTACGCCAGCGGCAGCAACAACCAGTCGGCCGTGGCCTTGAACACGATTTACGACGGCAAGTTTCGGCGCGACTGGCGCACGCCGGCCCTGCCCGGCGCCAGCAACTACCTGGGATACAACTGGCCGCTCATCCGCTTTGCCGACGTGCTGCTGATGTACGCCGAAACCGACAACGAACTCAACGGCCCCAACCAGAGCAATCAGGCGGCCTTTATGGAAGTGCGGACCCGGGGCTTTGGCGGCAACGCCACCCGCGCGGCAGCCGGCGTCAACCTGACGTCGAAGAATAACATGTTCAACGCCATCGTCAACGAGCGCTTGCTGGAGTTTGGCTCTGAAGGCATTCGCAAGTACGACCTGCTGCGCTGGAACCTGCTCGAACAGAAAATCAGCGAAGCCAAAGCCAATCTGGCCCTGCTGCAAGCCGGCACTGCCCCCTACAACCGGGTGCCCGCCACGCTCTACTACACGGTCGTGAACGGCGCTATTCGGTGGAGCCGCTCGTTTTACCGGCCCGCGCCGGCTACCGCGCCCGCCGGCACCACGTCGGTGGCCTGGCGCAGTTCCATCAACGCGGCCTACGTAGCCGACCTGCGCCCCCAGGGCACCGTGGTGCCGGTGGGCACTACCCCGACCACCAGCCGCGGCTTCGGCCTGGCGGCCGAATACCTGCCTAACCTGGGCAAGGAACTGCTGCCCATTCCGCAGACTACGCTCGACTCGGATGCGGCCTTGAAGCAGAATTTTGGTTACTAGCCCCGTCAGTAGCGAATTAAAAACTAAAAATGAAGAATTAAAAATCTGGCTGTCAAATTTTTAATTCTTCATTTTTAGTTTTTAATTCCCAATAACCTTTGCCTTATGAAGTACGCCTTGCTTTTCGCTACCCTGGGTTTGCTGGCCGCCCGGCCAGCCGCGGCCCTCAGCCGGCCGCCCGCAGTGGTTTCGCGCCCGGCGGCGACTGCCACAGCGCAGGACAGCACCGCCGAAAAGATGCTCGCCTTCCAGCGCAGCAACGGCGGCTGGCCCAAGGCCGTGAACGAGGTGAAGGTGGACTACCGCCACGCCATGCGCGCCGCCGACCTGGCCGCCGCCCGCCGCGACGCTGGCGCTACCGATGCCACAATCGACAATAACGCCACGACCCGCGAAATCACTTATTTGGTCACGGCCTTCAAAACCACCCAAAACCCGGCCTACCAGCAAGCCGCCGAAAACGGCATCCGCTACCTGCTGAAAATGCAGCAGCCCAGCGGCGGCTTCCCGCAGTACTTTCCCGACACGCGCTTTTACCGCGCCCAGATTACCTACAACGACAACGCCATGATAAAGGCGCTGACGGTGCTGAAAGCGGTGGCTGACAAGAAAGGTGACTTTACCCTGGTCGATGCCGCGCTGGTGGCACCGGCCCAAAAAGCTGTCGAAAAGGGCGTGCAGTGCATCCTCAAGACCCAGTACGTGCAGCACGGCAAGCTCACCGCGTGGTGTGCCCAGCACGACCGCGTAACGCTGCTGCCGTGCAAGGCCCGCGCCTTTGAGCTGCCCTCACTGAGCGGCGACGAGTCGGTGGCAATTGTTGAGTTTTTGCTGACTTTGCCTAATCCTTCGGCCGAGGTGCGGCGCTCGATAGCGGCGGCCGTGGCCTGGTTTCAGGCTTCCAAAATTGAGAACATGGCCGTGGCTGACATCACCGACCCGCAGGAACCCAAGGGGCGCGACCGGGTGATGGTGGCCTCGCCCGGCAGCACGCTGTGGGCGCGCTTCTACGACCTCGACACCAACCAGCCCATTTACGTGGGGCGCGATGGCGTGAAGCACGCCCGCCTCGCCGACATCGAAAACGAGCGCCGCACCGGCTACGTGTACGCCGGCACCTGGCCCGAAAAACTGCTGAATAAAGACTACCCCAAGTGGCAGCAAAAGTGGCCCACACCCTAAAAACAGGTGAGCCCATGACGGCCGTTTAGCCCCGCGTTTGTTGTTTTGAAACACGCTAAGCCTCAGCTTAGTCACTTAGCTCGCTTCTTCATTTATTACCCAGCTATTGCTGTAACATCTTAGCAAGAATATGCCCGTTCTTTCCCAATCTTTCGCGCAGGCCGGCGTGGCCGGCGCTACGGTTGCCCTGCCCACCGCCGCGCTGTTTGAACTGCCCGAAAAAGTTTTGCAGTTCGGCACCGGTGTGCTGCTGCGCGGGCTGCCCGATTTTTTGATTGACCAGGCCAACCGCCAGGGTATTTTCAACGGCCGCGTGGTAGTGGTGAAGAGCACCGACGGCGGCGATGCCGCCGCCTTCGAGCGCGAAGACAACCTGTACACGGTGTGCGTGCGCGGCGTGGAAGACGGCCAGACCGTGAGCGAAAACGTGGTGTGCGCCAGCATCAGCCGGGTGCTGTCGGCCAAAAGCCAGTGGGCCGACGTGCTGCAATTTGCCGCCAGCCCCGACCTGCAAGTGGTGCTCTCCAACACTACCGAAATCGGCATCGTGCTCGATGAAAGCGAAGACCTGCGCGCCACGCCGCCGCGCTCGTTCCCCGGCAAGCTACTGGCGGTGCTACTGGCCCGCTACGAGGCTTTCGGCGGCGCGGCCGACAAAGGCTTGGTTATCGTGCCTACCGAATTAATTCCTGACAACGGCACCAAGCTACGCGGCATTTTGCGCGAGCTGGCCGACCGCGCCGGGCTCGATGCCGGGTTTATCGCTTGGCTCGAAACGGCCAACACCGTGTGCAACTCGCTGGTTGACCGCATTGTGCCGGGCAAGCCGGCTGCCGAGGCCCACGCCGCATTGACGCAGGAGTTGGGCTACGACGACGAGTTGCTGATTATGTCCGAAGCCTATTTGCTGTGGGCCATCGAGGGCGACGAACGGGTGCGGGAGGTACTGAGCTTCCAGCAAATTCACCCCGGCGTGATTGTGCAGCCCGACATTAACCTGTTCCGCGAGCTGAAAATGCGCTTGCTGAATGGCACGCACTCGCTCACCTGCGGGCTGGCCGTATTGGCCGGCGAGGCTACCGTGCGCGGCGCGATGGAAAACGACTATTTCGCCACCTACATCCGCAACCTGATGCTGGCCGACCTCTTGCCCGGCATCCCCTACCCCGTTGATGAAAAAGTAGGCCAACGCTTTGGGATGCAGGTGCTCGACCGCTTCCGCAATCCCGCCGTAGAGCACCGCTGGCTGGCCATCACGCTCAACTACTCGGCCAAGCTGCGGATGCGCGTGGTGCCCGATTTGGTGCATTACTGCGAGCGCTTCAAAACGGCCCCGCAGTACGTGGCGCTGGGTTTCGCGGCCTACCTGCTCTTTATGCGCAGCACCCGTCAAGACGGGGATAAGTACTACGGCGAGGCCAACGGCCAGGAGTATCTCCTTCAGGATGAGCAGGCAGGCTACTTCGCCGAGCTTTGGCAGCGCCCGGCCGCCGAGGTGGTTTCGGCCGCGCTCAGCAACCAGGAGTTGTGGGGCACCGACCTGACGGCGCTGCCCGGCTTTGAGGCCAGCGTGGCGCGCTACCTGGCGCAGTTGCAGCAGGAAGGCGCAGTGGCTACGCTGGCTACGGTGCTGAATAAAAACCAGCGTGTGGCGGTTTGATATTTGTTATAGATTGTCATCGTAGACGCCTGTCATTGCGAGCGTAGCGAAGCAATCGCATCTGGTCAGTTGCGCTGTTCGGGTTCCGTTCGGGTGCGATTGCTTCGCTGCGCTCGCAATGACAAACATTCTGATTGACAACTATCGTAACAACAGACAACTGATAATTACCTGATTATATGAAACATCTGGTTGCTAAAATCCACCCCGCCGACAACGTGCTCGTCGCCCTCACCGACTTGCCCATCGGCACGCCCGTAACCTGGGATGGGGAAACCGTGACGACGACCGAGAAAATCCCGGCCAAGCACAAGCTGGCGCTGCACGATTTTGCCATCGGCGACGAGATATCGATGTACGGCGTGCTGGTGGGCAAAATGTCGGCCCCCGTGGCAAAAGGCGGCCTGCTCACCACCGGCAACCTCAAGCACGCCACCAATTCGTACCAAGAAGGTCAGCACCCGCACAGCTGGGCGCAGCCCGACGTGAGCAAGTACGCGGGCCGCACCTTCCTGGGCTACCACCGCCCCGATGGCCGCGTGGGCACGGCCAACTACTGGTTGGTTATCCCGCTGGTATTCTGCGAAAACCGTAACATCCAGGTGCTCGAAGAAGCCCTAGTGAACGACCTCGGCTACGCCCGCCGCAAAAGCTACCAGCCGCAAACCCAGGCGCTGATTGAGCTGATGCAGGCCGGCAAATCGGTGGAGGAAATTCTGGCTACCGACCTGCACTCGGCCGAAGCCGAGTACCAGAAGCCCAAGCTGTTTCCGAACGTGGACGGCATCCGCTTCCTCAACCACGAGGGCGGCTGCGGCGGCACCCGGCAGGATGCCCAAAGCCTGTGCGGCCTGCTCGCCGGCTACATCACCCACCCCAACGTGGCCGGGGCCACGGTGCTCAGCCTGGGCTGCCAAAACGCGCAAGCCACCATGCTGCAAGACGAAATCGCCAAGCGCGACCCGAACTTCAGCAAGCCGCTGTTCATCCTCGACCAGCAAACGATGGGCACCGAGGAAACCCTCGTGAGCACCGCTCTGCGCCAGACCTTCGCTGGTCTCATGCAGGCCAACCAGCAGCAGCGCCAGCCCGCGCCCCTCAGCAAGCTCTGCCTCGGGCTGGAGTGCGGCGGCTCGGACGGCTTTTCGGGCATCTCGGCCAACCCCGCCGTGGGCCACACCTCTGACCTGCTGGTAACGCTCGGTGGCTCGGTTATCCTGGCCGAATTCCCCGAGTTGTGCGGCGTGGAGCAGGAAATCGTGAACCGCTCGGTGGACCACGAAACGGCCCAGCGCTTTACCTCGCTCATGAAGGCGTATGGCGACAGCGCCATCGCCGTGGGCTCGGGCTTCGACATGAACCCCTCGCCCGGCAACATCCGCGACGGGCTGATTACGGACGCCATTAAGTCGGCCGGCGCGGCCCGCAAGGGCGGCTCGTCGCCGGTAGTGGCCGTGCTCGACTACCCCGAACTGGTGACCAAGCCCGGCCTGAACCTGCTTTGCACGCCCGGCAACGACGTGGAAAGCACGACCGCCGAAGTAGGCTCGGGGGCCAACGTGGTGCTCTTCACCACCGGCCTCGGCACGCCCACCGGCAACCCCATCGCGCCGGTCATCAAAATCAGCACCAACACCAAGCTGGCCCAGCGCATGCCCGATATCATCGACCTGAACACCGGCACCATCATCGACGGCGAAGAAACCATCGAGCAGGCCGGCGAGCGGATACTCGATTACGTGATTCAGGTGGCCAGCGGGCTCGAAGTACACGCCGTGCGGCACGGCCAAACGGATTTTATTCCGTGGAAGCGCGGGGTATCGCTCTAGCGTAGCGCCTCACCCCCCGGCCCCCTCTCCGAAAAGGAGAGGGGGAGCCAGATGATATTTCATTGTAGGTTTCTTAAGTAATACACCACATACCGTCTGAGCCGTCTCGGCTCCCCCTCTCCTTTTCGGAGAGGGGGCCGGGGGGTGAGGCGCCCCGTTGTTATGACTCCCTTTCTTTCCGACGACTTCCTCCTCCAGTCGCCCACCGCGCGCCACCTCTACCACGAGCACGCCGCGCCGCAGCCCATCATCGACTACCACTGCCACCTGCCGCCCGACCAGATTGCCCAGAACCGGCAGTTTGAGAACATCACGCAGATTTGGCTTTACGGCGACCACTACAAGTGGCGGGCCATGCGAGCCAACGGCGTGAATGAGCGCTTCATCACGGGCGATGCCTCGGACTGGGAGAAGTTTGAGAAGTGGGCCGAAACGGTGCCCTACACCGTGCGCAACCCCTTGTATCACTGGACGCACCTGGAGCTGCGCCGCTACTTCGGCATCACCGAGCTGCTGAA
>JAKONR010000152.1 GCA_022701825.1 Hymenobacteraceae bacterium
ATTTCAATCTCCGTATCCGAGCCCAGGCCGAAGTACTCGGCGGCCGGCGTGCCGTCGGGCAGGTCGGTGTCGAGCACCATAATGCCGGCGTGCGACTGCCCCAGGCCGATTTCGTCCTCGGCGCAAATCATGCCCTCCGAGGCCGCGCCGCGGATTTTCGATTTTTTGATTTTGAACGGCTCGCCGCTGCTGGGGTGCAGCATGGCGCCCTCCAGGGCCACTACCACGCGCTGGCCGGCGGCCACGTTGGGCGCGCCGCACACAATTTGGCGCGGGGTAGCGTCGCCCACGGCCACGGTGGTGAGGCTCAGCTTGTCGGCATCGGGGTGGCGCTCGCAGGTGAGCACCGTGCCTAGCACCACGCCGCGCAGGCCGCCGGGCACGCTTTCTACTTCGGTCAGGCTCTCGACTTCGAGGCCCGAGCTGGTGAGCAGCGCGCCGATTTCGGCCGCCGGAAGCGTAGTGGGAAATAAGGTTTTAAGCCAGTCGAACGAGATAGTCATTGCCAAAGGCGCGGCGGCGAATGCGGGCCGGGCGCGTGGGGCAAAGGTACGGCGGCACCCAAGTAGGTAGTTTACACTTGCCCCTTACCAGTCCCGTTACCGCTTATCTTTAGTTCATTGATTCCTCTATCACCTGCGCCATGCTACCTATCGAATTCGAAGAAGCTGCCATTTTACGTGGGTCGTTCGTGACTGGCTTGAGTGACGATGAGTTTTTTCGCTTTTGCCAAGAAAATGATTCTGTGCGCGTTGAGCGCACCGCTACCCACGAAATAGTCATCATGCCCCCAGCCGGCAACGAATCGAGCCGTAGCAGCGGCAGCGTTTATTTCCAGCTCGCGCTGTGGGCTCAGCAAACTGGCTCTGGCTACACGTTTGAGTCTTCGGCTGGCTTCAGCTTGCCCGATGGCTCCGTGTTATCGCCTGATGCTTCCTGGATGAACACCAGCGCCTGGGAGAGCCTCACCGACGAGCAGCGGCAGAAGTTTTCGCCCGTGTGCCCCGATTTTGTGGTGGAAGTAAAATCCCCTTCCGACCGCATCAAAACCCTGCAAGCCAAGATGGAGCAGTGGCTGGCTAACGGCGCGAAACTAGGATTTTTACTGCATGTTGAGGCCGAAACAGCTTACCTCTATCGTCCGGGCCAGCCGGTCGAGATTATCCAAGGCTTCCTAACCGAATTAAGCGGCGAACCGATTTTACCCGGTTTCAGGCTGAACTTACGAAAGCTGCGGAAGTAGCTTATTCCAGCCGATATGCCCGCTCGCCGGCCATTACGGGCACCGTGAGGCGGTTCTCGGCAGGCGGGCGCGGGCAGCTGTAGTCGTGGTTGTAGGCGCAATACGGGTTGTAGGCCTGGTTGAAATCCAGCTCGACTTCGTTGGCTTCGGCGGGCGGCAGCGGCACGTCGAGGTAGCGGCCGGCCCCGTAGGTCTGCTGGCCGTTGGTGGGGTCGGTGAAGGGCACGAAGAGCTGCTTGTCGCCCGCTTTTTGCAAGAGCGTCAGCTTTTGCGGCTGGCCGTTTAGCTCAAACTCGGCGGTGCCCCAGCGCTGGTAGCTTTCGGGCGCGCCCAGGCTCATGGCCAGCGGCTGCGGCTGCAGCACCGGCAGCCGCGTGAGGCTGGCCGTTACCTTAAAATCCGCCGCTGGCGCGAAGTAGCGCAGCCCCGCAAACGTAGCCCGCTGCGCGCCCGGAATAGGCGAGTCGGGCGCATTGTGCAGCGTCTGGTCTTTCTGGCGGCGGGCTTCGCGCAACTTGGCCAGGTAGGCTTCGTCGAGTGTTTTGGTGAGCTGGGTGCCGGCTACACTGTAGAGAAGGAGCCCGAGCACGGCCAGCACGAGGCCGGCAATCCAGAGTTTTCGCATGGGTGGTTTTGTCTTGTGTTTGTCATGCTGAGCGCAGCGAAGCGTCTCTGCCACTTCGTTGCACAGCCCAGATGAAGCGGCAGAGATGCTTCGCTGCGCTCAGCATGACAAACGTAGATAACACGTTCACAGCAGCCCCTCGTCGGCAAAGCTGTAGTACCCCATATCGGTATAAATGAGGTGGTCGAGCACTGGCAAATCCAGAAAGCCGCCGGCTTCTTTCAGCTTCTTGGTGAGGCTAATGTCGGCGCCGCTGGGCTGGCGGTTGCCGCTGGGGTGGTTGTGCACCAGGATGATGCTGCTGGCCAGGTGTTCGAGGGCCGTTTTGAAAATCATCTTGGGGTCGGCCACGGTGCCGGCCACGCCGCCGCTACTCACCTTTTCGAGCCGCATCACCACGTTGGCGCGGTTGAGGAGCACTATCCAGAATTCTTCGTGGGGCAGGTCTTGCAGCTGCGGGCGCACGGCGTGGTAAATGTCTCGGGAGCAAGTAATGGTGAGGCGGCGGCCCGCGCCGCTTTCCTTGCGGCGGCGGCCCAGCTCCAGCGCAGCAATGACGGTGATGGCCTTGGCCGGGCCAATGCCAGGGTGGCGGCACAATTGCTTCATACTGAGGCGAGCCAACTCGTTGAGGTCGTTGTCCACGGCTTGCAGCATCAGCATGCCAACATCGACGGCCGTGAGCTTGGTGGTGCCCGAGCCTAGTAGAATGGCGATAAGCTCGGCGTCGGAGAGGGCGGCGCGGCCCTTCTGCATCAGCTTTTCGCGGGGGCGGTCTTCCTCGGCCCAGCTTTTGATACCGAAGCTCGTGGGGGTAGCGTAGGGCTCGGCGATGGAGTCGCCATCTTCGGGCAGATAATCAGTTGTTTCCATGAAGTAGTAGCGCAAGCAAGGCCAAAAGGTAAAGCAAAACTTTGGCGCGCGCGTCAACGGCCTTAGCTTGCGGGCGGCCAACTCTATTACCCGGCCGCCCGTTGGGGCTAGCACTATGCGCAATCGCTTTCTGTTTTGGAGTATTTTGGGGGCCATCGCGGTGGCCGAAATCTATGGCTTTGCGGCCGTTCGCACGGCCTTCGCGCCGGCCACGGCGGCAGGGCGGCGGGGCCTGGCCATCGGCTACTGGCTACTCACGCTGGCCGTGTGGGCGGTGGGGCTGTGGGCCATGTTCACGCGCCACAAGGGCGATGCCGAGTTCAAGAGCTACCTCTCGGTGCTGCCGCTGGCGCTGCTGGCGGGCAAAATGGTGGTGGTGCTGCCGCTGCTGCTCGAAGACCTCACGCGGGTGGGGCGCTGGGCGGCGCGGGGCTTTGGCAGCTCATCGCCACCCCTTAGCGCGGCTTCGCGGCTCACGCGCAGCGAGTTTATCAGCCGGCTGGCGCTGGGCCTGGGCCTGGTGCCGGTGCTTTCTATTCTGTGGGGCATGGTGAAGGGCAAAACCGACTACACCGTGCGCCGCGTGGTGCTGCGCTACCCCAACCTGCCGGCCTCGTTCGAGGGCTTCAAGATTCTGCAAATCTCCGACCTGCACACTGGCTCTTTCAACGGTAACACCGAGCCGATGGAGCGGGCCGTGGCCATGATAAACGCCCAAAAAGCCGACCTCATCGTGATGACCGGCGACCTGGTCAACAACATCGCCACCGAGGTCGAGCCGCACATTCCGGCGCTGGCGGGCATCCGGTCGGAGCTACCGATTTTCTCCATCCTCGGCAACCACGACTACGGCGACTACGTGCAATGGGAAAGCGTTGAAGCCAAGCGCGACAACCTTCGGCGCCTAGCCCAAAACCACGCCAAAATCGGTTGGAAACTGCTGCTTGATGAGAGCCACACCATCCGGCGGGGCACCGACGAGCTGGCCGTGCTGGGCGTGCAAAATTGGAGTTCGCACCCACAGTTTCCGAAGCACGGCAAGCTGGCCCAGACGCACGCGGCGAGTGGCAACGCGCCGTTTAAGCTGCTGCTCTCGCACGACCCTTCGCACTGGGAGGCGCAGGTGCTCGATTATAAAGACATTGACCTGACGCTCAGTGGCCACACCCACGGGATGCAGTTCGGCATCAACCTACCGTTCTTCAAATGGAGCCCCGTCAAATATTCGTATCCACAGTGGGCGGGGCTGTACGAAAACGGCCGCCAAAAGCTGTACGTGAACGTGGGCCTGGGCTACCTGGGCGTGCCGATGCGGGCGGGTTTTCTGCCCGAAATAACGGTGCTGGAGCTGCGCCGGGCCTAATTGCCACCCCAGAAACCTGGGCGCTGTTTTTTCGTTAAAGCGCCCCACACCCTATCCTACTCTGTCATGAAAAATTCCTTGTTGCTGTTCGTGGGCGCTGCTGCCCTTTCGCTGGCTTCCTGCTCGCAGGAAAAAACGGCCGACACTACTACCACGACTACCACCACCCCGGCCGATGCGACGGCCACGGCCATGCCCGACACGGCGGCTTACCGCTCGCGCTCGAGCCGGGTTTCGGAGAAATTCATCACCGATATGAAAATCACCGACCCCGCCATGCAGGGCAAGATTCGCACCGCCTACTACAACCGCTCGAAGCGCTACGGCGAAATGAAGAGCAAGTACGCTAGCGACACCACGGGTATGGCCGCCGCCATGCGCCAGTACAATACTGATACCGATACCGAGTTTCAGAGCGTCATCACCGACCCGGCCCAGTACCAGTCGTACCAGTCGTCGCGCTCGACCTACGACGAATCTAACTACATGGACGACGCTTCGTCGGCCAGCACCATGCCGGCTGATAACTCGGGCGCCATGTCGTCCTCCACTGACATGACCTCGGGCGCGGCCGTGAAGGAGTCGAAGACCAAGATGGAAAACGGCGCGAAAATCAAGCTCAAAGACGACGGCACCGTAAAAACAAAAGGTGATTTGTCGAGTGCCGAAGAGCTGAAAGACTCGAAGACGAAGCTCGAAGATGGCACCAAAATTAAAATCAAAGGCGACGGCACCGTGAAGGTAAAAGACGCTAACGGCGATAAAACCAAGATGTAGGTACAAGCGGCCTTCTGGCCTCGTTGGTCTATAAAAAGTCCGCGTCTGCAACGACGCGGACTTTTTTTGTTTCTTTCCGTAGCAGCTTTGCCATCTTATTGCGTTAAGTAACCCGTGCGCTTCCGTTTTTTCTGTTCTTTCTGCCCACCCCGGTTCGGCGTTTTTCTCTTGTTGCTCAGCAGCTTGCTGAGCGGCCAGCGGGCGCGGGCGCAAGCCGGTGCCCCCAACCCCACGGTGCGCGTGAGTGGCACCATTTCGGCGGCGGCCACGCGCGAGCCCATTCCGGGAGCTACGGTGGTGGTGCAGCGCACGCGCCGGGGCGTGGCGGCCAACGTGGAGGGCGATTTCCTCATCACGGCGCTGCCCACCGATACGCTGCTGTTTCGGGCCCTAGGTTTTAAGGCTAAGCGCTTTGCCCTCAGCGGCACTACGCTCTCGCAGCTGGTAGTGCAGGTGGCACTGGTGCGCGACTCGGTGAAGCTGAGCGAGGTGAAAGTGACCGCCGACCGCCCCGACCGCGCCAGCATCAACCGGGCGCTGCGCAACATCAAGCGGCCCGCGCCGCCGGTGGCGAAGATACCCAAGAAGGCTCCGCCGCCCAAGCCGCTCTTCGCCGTGGACTCGGCCGCGCCCAAGCCCATAGAGCCCAATATTGCTGAGTCGAACGTGGACTGGCTCTACGACCAGTTTTCGCAAGCCGGCAAGCAGCGCCGCAAGCTGGAGGCCGTGAAAGCGGCCGAGGCCGCCGAAAAAGCCCGCCAGACTCGCAGCCAGTACAACAAGGCTTTTCGGGACAATCGGGGGTATGAGTGAAGCGGTGAAGTTTTGGATGAGTTGGCGTTCGTCGTGCTGAGCACAGCGAAGCATCTCTGCCGCTTTTTCCAAAACCGTCCAACAAAGCGAGCGAGATGCTTCGTTGCGCTCAGCATGACGGACGCCTACCCAGCCACTCTTCCACTCATTCACCAACTCCCAACGTGCTTCTCGCGTAAGCTGAGAGGATATGAAAATCGGTTATCCCTGCGTCAATGAGACGCTCGAATGCAGCGCGGCGCGTACCTTCCGGCTGGCCTCGTACACGCCTGAGCGTGTGCAGGAAGCGGTAGCGGCCAACCTAGCCTGCTTGCGGCAAATATTGGAATGGAACGTGGCCCACGGCCTGCTATTCTTTCGGATGGGCTCGGGCATCGTGCCGTTTGGCTCGCACGAAATCAACACCTTTCCGTGGCAAACGCATTTTGCGGCAGAATTTCGGGCGATTGGCGACTTCATCAAGGCCCACCAGATGCGAATTTCGTTTCACCCCGACCAGTTTGTGGTGCTTAATTCGCCCGACCCTAACATCGTGCGCCGTAGCGTGGAGGAGCTGATTTACCAGGGCTCAATGCTGGATTTGCTGGGGCTCGACTCCACGGCCAAGCTTCAAATTCATGCCGGGGGCGCGTACGGCGACAAGGGCGCGGCGCTGGCGCGCTGGGTTGATACCTTCCATACGCTGGTGCCCGAGGCAGTGAAAGTGCGGCTGGTAGTCGAAAACGACGACCGCCTGTATAGCCTGCGCGAGTGCCTGAGCCTGCACGACGAAACGGGCGTGCCGATTCTGTTTGATAATTTTCACCACGAGTGCCTCAACCACGGTGAGCCCATGCGCGAGGCCCTGCGCCTGGCCGCCGCTACCTGGCACCCCACCCGCGACGGCGTGCTGATGATGGACTACAGTTCGCAATCGGTGGGCGAGCGCAAAGGCAAGCACACCGATATGCTAGTGCCCGAGCTGTTCCGCAATTTCGTGGCCGACCTCGACGGGCTGGACGTAGACATGATGCTCGAAATCAAGGATAAGGAAGCCAGCGCCGTGCGCGCCCTGGCCATCCTGCGCGAGCTGGGCCTGGCCGCGCCCGCGCCGGCCGGCTACGAGACGCCCACGTTTGCCCCGCGCCCCACGCTCACCGATGCCGAGGGCAACCCAATTCCCGCCACCAAAGCCCGCAAAAAGCCCACTAAAGCGGCTGCTACCCCTTCTGCCGAAGCGACCGCGGCTACCCCAACCAAACCCCGTCGCCCGCGCAAGGCAACTACTCCCACCCCCGACTCACCCAATTAATTTTCTGACGCGGCCTTTTTTCCGGCTGCCTCTCCCCTACTCTTAGTCATGAACGACCTCCTCAAAGCTACCGTCTCGGGCCTGCAAAACGGCCTCACCAGCCTGCCCCTGGGCTCGGCCATGGACAACACCGAAACCTGGCAGCAGCAGTTTTTGCAAAGCGGCCTGCCCGAGTTGCAAGACATTGCCCGTGAAATGGGCAATTTGCAATCGCTGCTCACCAGCGGCAGCCTGAGTGCCACGGCCATCGGCAACTCGCTGAATATGCTGGGCGACCAAACCAGTCAAATCAGCCACGGTGCCCCCGCCGACCTCAAGGCCGACCTACTGAAACTGGCCGACACCCTGCGCCGCCACGGCCACGAACTGCTGGAGCACGCCTCGGCCAAAGCCAAGAAATAGCCGGGCTTCCCAAACTATCCTTAACTACAGAAACGCCCGCTTGCTGCGTAGCAAGCGGGCGTTTCCGTGGGTTCGTTTTCGGTTATGTTAGTAATTACCAACTGGCGAAAGCGGAGCTTGCGCCGGGCGACGGTAGGTCTGG
>JAKONR010000163.1 GCA_022701825.1 Hymenobacteraceae bacterium
GCTGCTTCATCAGGTCGGCGTGGGCGGGGTAGTAGCGGTAGTCAGGGTTGGGGTTTTGGGCGGCCTCGGCGTAGAGCTGCGTGGCGGTCGTGTACGACTCGAACAGCCACTCGGCGGGGTCGGCGCTGGCCTGCCAGGTTTTGGCGAGGGGCGCGGGCACGGTGCTGTACTGCTGGCCCATTTCGGTGTAGGTGAGGCCTAGGTAACCGATGAGGCCGCTGTCCCAGAGGCTGTGCAGGTTGGTATCCTTGCCCCGGTAAGTCAGCTTGATGTCGTTGCCGCCCTTGTCTTCGGCGCGGCCGGTGTGCATGGGCTGGTGCATGTCGCCCACGATGTGCACCACGAAGATGAGCGCCTCAGCGCGCTGCGCCTGGGTTTTGGCCGGGTCGCGCATCTCCTTTATTTTGGCCACCAACACGTTGTAGGCGTTAGGGTTAGCCTGGCCTTTCACGGCTTGCAGGTACTGGTCGTGGCCCAGGCCCAGGGCCGTGTTCACGTAGTGCCAGGGCGCGGTTTCCTTAAATTCGGGTAGGTAGCGCATCTCGTCGGGCTGGGTGCTCACGAGGGCCAGCGTCTGGGTGCCGAGCAGGGCGGCTACCTGCGTGCGCGCCTTAGCACTAAGATGATTGGCGGCGATGAGGCCCACGGCCCGGTGGCCATCCACGCCCCAGGCCCAGCCGCGCAGCGGCAGCGCGGCCAGCAGGGCCAGCGCAAACAATACTTTTTTCATTATCCTATAAAAAGCAAAAGACTGGCAAGGACGCCCTGCCAGTCTTGGTAGTTGCATGAAGTAATTGTGCCATCTAAGGGCTGTTATTCGGTGAAGATTTCGGCCCATTCCAGTGCCAAGCCCGGTATAGTGGCCACCGGAATCAGCCCCGGCTCAGTGTACTCAGCCGTCAGCTTATATTGATTGTCTACCAACGTAAAGGCCGCCACTGTTTTCACACCAGGGTACACTATCCAGTATTCCTGCACCCCGCTTTCCTCGTAGAGGTCAAACTTGATGCGGGTATCGCGGGTGGTATTGCTGGGCAATAGGATTTCCACTATCCAGTCGGGCGCCCCTACGCAGCCCCGGTCGTCAAGCTTGGCTGGGTCGCAGACCACACAGATATCCGGCTGCACCACCGTCCGAATTTGCTGGTCGCCGTTGGCCCCAGCCGTGGTTAGGCGCACGTCGAAAGGTGCGTGGTAAACACGGCAAACGCTACCAGTCATAGCTGGCAGAATCTGCCTCAGCAAATTAGTAGAATAATCCTGATGCCGCCGACTAGGCCCCGCCATCGGCCGCATCACCCTGCCCTTAATAAGCTCCACGAACTCATCAAATTCCCACGTCAGGTAGTCGGCGTAGGTGTACGTTTTGGTCAGGTCGAGCTGCGAAAAGTGGGTGATGGGCGTCATAACAAAGCGCGCTTGGTTGCTCTACTAAAGGTAGCCCGCCCCGCCCTAAAACTCGACGTGCAGGCGCAGCGCCACCACGTGAATCGGCCCCTTGCGGTCGCGGTTGTAGCCGGGGTTCACGGCCAGCTGGTAGTCGGGCGTGAGGGCGGCGTGGTACTTCGGAAAGTCGATGCTGTAGTACAGCTCCGTGATAAACTCGGGCGCGTAGTTGAGGCGGCCGTCGCCGAGCATGAAGCCGTAGCCACCAGCGGCCAGGTAGTTGCGGTGGCCGCTGGAGAGGCCGTTGACCACGGCGGCCAAACCCAGGCGGTCGGTGGCGCGGTGCCAGCGGGCGCCGGTGCTCACCAGGCCCAGGCTCGCGCTCTGGTCTACTTCGGTGAAGGCCCATGTTTCGTTTTTGCCATCGTTGTAGCTCAGGCGGCCAAACATGCCCAGCTCGTGGCCCAGCTCCTGCTCCACGTTCAGGGCAAAGCCAGTTTTGCCGTGGCCCGCCACGCGCACGCTCTCGATGTTGGGCCGGCCGGCCACGTAGGGCGCGCCCAGGGCCTGCTGATAGTTGCCCATCGCCGCCACGTTGCGAAAGCCCAGCACCCGCACCGTGCCCTGGTGGCCGCGCAGGCGGTAGGTTTTGGTGAGCTCCAGGGTTTCGCCGTGGGCCTTGGCGTAGCCAAAGTCGAGCGTAGGGCCGTTGGCGTAGGTCGGCATCAGGGTCGAGCCAAAGCGCACGGCCAGGCCGGGCGTGATGTATTCGAGCACGCCGCCCACGGTGTAGCCGCGGGTGTTGGCGGGGTAGTCCCAGGCCCCGGCGCTCATCAGCGTCCAGTTCATAAACTGGGTGCGCGGGTCGTGCGAGTAGCTGTTCTGGTCGAAGTAGTCGGCCAGGCACAGCTTGCCCGCCGTGATGCTGAGGTAGCGCACCGGGCGCGGCCCACCCACCTGGTTGAGGTCGTCGGCATCATCCACCATCTCTGGCCCCAGCGCGAAGCGCTGCTGCAAATACAGGCGCGCTAGGTAGAGCACCGGCTCGGGCGAGCCCACCCGAAACGTTTCACCGTTGAGGGCACCGCCCAGGCCCGAGGCCCCGCTCAGGCCACTGCCGCCCGATACCTCGGGGTTGAAGATGACGGTGGCGTTTTTCCAGAGCTGCCGGCCCAGGTAAAGCGTGGTGGTCAGCGACATCTTGGCGTTTTCCTTGGGCTGCAAGCTCAGGCTATCGGAGTAGGGCGCCGAAAAGCCGGCGTGCCACTGCCGGATGATAGTTTGCTGGAAGTGCAGGCTCCAGCCGTGGTAGTCGTTGGGCTGGCCGTTGTCGATGTGCACGGGCTGCTGGGCCGAGGCCGCCGACGGCTGCTTGTTGGGGGTAGCTGAGGAGGGGGGCGTCACGGCGCCCTGGCCGTGGGCCGTGCCGGCCAGGGCCAGCAGGCTGCCCGCTAGTAGTGCCCGCGAAGTAGAAAAATTCATCACTAAAAAAGAATTAAAAGAATGCCGGCAATACGCCCGGCAAAAGTACGACCAGCAGCCCCGCGCCGCGCCGCGCAAGCAGTAGGTCAACTTCATGATTTATACAGAAAAGCAAGTGCGTAGCGCCGGAGGTTAGCGCACCCGGCGCGGGCAGATAAGCCCCTGGGTAGCCGGGCCACCCAGGGGCCGGTTTTCAGCCTAAAGCCAGTCGCCGAAGCGGCGGATGTACCAGCGCTTGACGAGCTGCGTGAGCGCGGCGTAGCCCACCAAAAAGCCCACCAGCCAGCCGAAGTAGCTGAGCGGCAGTGGCACCAAGCCCAAATAGCGCCCCACGGGCGAAAATGGCAGTGCCAACCCGGCCAGCACGATGAGGCCCGTGAGCAGCAGCACCGGCCGGCTGGCCGTGCTCTGCACAAACGGCAGGCGCTCGGTGCGAATCAAGTGCACGATGAGCGTTTGCGAAAGTAGCCCTTCTACAAACCAGCCCGACTGAAACAGGGCCTGCGCGGCCGGCACATTCGCCTTGAAAACGAAGTACATGAGCAGAAACGTGGCGTAGTCGAACACCGAGCTAAGGGGCCCGATGCACAGCATGAAGCGCCCCACGCTGCGGGCGTCCCAGCGGCGGGGCCGGGCCAGGTAGTCGGCGTCGAGCGTGTCCCACGGAATGGCCAGCTGCGATACGTCGTAACACAGGTTTTGCACCAGCAGGTGCAGCGGCAGCATGGGCAAAAAAGGCAGGAAGGCGCTGGCTCCCAGCACGCTAAATACGTTGCCGAAGTTGGAGGAAGCCGTCATCTTGATGTACTTGATGGTGTTGCCGAAGGTGCGGCGGCCCTCCTGCACGCCCTCGGCCAGCACCAGCAGGCTTTTTTCGAGCAGGATGATGTCAGCGGCTTCCTTGGCAATGTCCACGGCCGTATCGACCGAAATACCCACGTCGGCGGCCCGCAGCGCGGGCGCGTCGTTGATGCCGTCGCCCAAAAAGCCCACCGTGTGGCCGGCGGCTTGCAGTTGGGTCACGAGCCGCGCCTTTTGCAGCGGGCTGAGGCGGGCAAAGACAGTGTGCGTAGCGGCGACTACCCGCAACTCGCTGTCGCTGAGCGCGTCAATGTCTGACCCGAGCAAGACGCCCGCCACCGGCAGCCCCACCTCGCGGCACACCCGGCGGGTACTGATTTCGCCGTCGCCGGTGAGCACCTTCACCGCCACGCCGCACTGGTGCAGCGCCGCGAGGGCGGCGGCCGTGCTGGCCTTGGGCGGGTCGAGAAACCCCAGGAAGCCGGCCAGCGTGAGGCCGGCCTCATCGGCCGGGGTGTAGGGCGTGGCGCGGGCCGCCAGGGCACGCGTGGCCACCGCCACCACGCGCAGGCCGTCCTCGTTCAGGCTACTGATGAGCGCGTTGGCCTTCATTCGCATTTCTTCTTTCAGGGGCAGCACCGCGCCGTGGCTTTCGGCGTGGGTGCAATGGCGCAGCAGTTCTTCGGGCGCGCCCTTGCAGATGAGCAGGTGCCCGCCCGCCGGCTCGGCCAGCACCACGCTCAGGCGGCGCCGGTCGAAGTCGAAGGGGATTTCATCGACTTTCGGATAAGCTAGGTCGGCTTTAAAGGTCTCAGATTGGGTAGCGTGCTTCAGCACGGCCGCGTCGAGCAGGCTGCGCAGGCCAGTCTGGTGCTGGCTATTGAGGCGGGCATAGGCGAGCACGCCGGCACTGGGCTGGCCGTGCACGTTCAGATGCCTCAGCAGCACGATATTGTCCTCGGTAAGGGTGCCGGTTTTGTCGGTGCAGAGCACGTCCATCGCCCCAAAATTCTGGATGGCAGCCAGCTTCTTCACCACTACTTTCTGCCGGGCGAGGCGGCGGGCGCCCTGGGCCAGGTTGGCCGCCACCACCACGGGCAGCATCTCGGGCGTGAGGCCCACGGCCACCGACAGGGCAAAGAAAAACGCCTCGCCCCAGTCGTGCTTGGTGAAGCCGTTGAGGAAAAACACCACCGGCACCAGCACCAGCATAAACCGGATGAGCACCCAGCTTACGCCGGTCAGGCCCCGGTCGAAGCTCGTGAGCGGGCGCCGGCCGCCCAGCGTGCGGGCCAGCTGCCCAAAATACGTGCGCCCGCCGGTGGCCAGCACCAGCCCGCGGGCCGTGCCGCTTACCACGGTAGTACCCAGCAGGCAGAGGGTGGGCAGCTCCAGCACCGCGCCAGCCGGGCTGGCCGGGGCCGCCGCGCTTTTCTCGACGGGCAGGGCCTCGCCCGTGAGGGCCGACTGGGCCACCAGCAGGTCTTTGGCGGCGAGCAGGCGCACATCGGCCGGCACTAGGTCGCCGGCCGCCAGGTGCACTACGTCGCCGGGCACCAGCTCGCGCAGCGGCACCGGCCGAGGCTGGGCGGCGCGGCCCGGCGCGGCCGGCCGCACTACGCTGGCCGTATTGGCAATCAATGCGGTCAGCTTTTCGGTGGTGCGCCGCGAGCGGTATTCCTGCGAAAAGGAGATAAGTACGCTCAGCGTCACCATGCTCGTGATAACGAGCACGGCCCGCACGTCGCCAGTGCAAAACGACACGAGCGCCAGCGCCAGCAGCACCACGATAAACGGATTTTTGAAGCCAGCCAGCAGCTGCCCGTGCCAGGCCGGCGGGCGCTCGTGCTCCACCGCGTTGGGGCCGAAGCAGGCTAGCCGGTCGGCCGCTTCGGCTGGCGTGAGGCCAGCGGTGGTGGTGTCGTAGCGGGCCAGCAGCTCGGGCAGCGGCAGGCTGGCCTCTTCGAGGAGGGGGGTGGCTGCCCGGCCCGGCGGGGCGGGCGGGCTTTGCGGGCGGCCGATGGGCCGGGGCCGCGGCAGGGCCACCCGGTGGTGAGGCGTGGGCACGCCGCGGCGGGCCGCGGCTACTAGGAGCTTCAGCATGGGGAAGGGGGAAATAAAATAGGGGGAGGAAATGGCCAGCCCTGGCCGCGTAGCCAGCCAAGAGCCGCCTGATAAGTGGCCAGCAGCGTAGGCCACGCAGCTACGGCGGAGCTTTCGGAAACTATCGGCACGCCGTCGGCCGGGCCAGGCCCGTAGCCCTGGGGCACGCCGGGTCCGGCCAATGGCAAACAACTATTTTTTGCATTTTTCCGCTAAATCGGCTTAGCCAAGGCACGCCCCTACCGTTCCGCTTCGGGTGCGGGCCCAACGCGTAGCAGCCGCCCGGCAGCAGCCAGACTTAACAATACTTAGGAAGGTGAGGGAGGCTCGCAGCGGCCCAGCCGCACGGCCAGCGCCCAGCCGAGCAGCGGCGCCGCAAAGCGCGGCGAGGCCAGCCGGCGGCCAGCGGCCGCCCGAGGGGTATTGTGGCGCGGCGCACCCGTCGACGCGGGCACGCTATGGGCGCAAAGGAAATGAGAATGACCTGAATGGCCGAGGCAGTGCGGGCGGACTGCCCGCACGAGTGCGTTCCGGTTCATGGCGGCACGGGTGAGCAACAACCCGGCCGCTCCCCGAAGCGAGCTGGTCGGATTGTCTTACGAAGGAAGCAGCTGGAGCCGACTACTATAAGAATCCATAGGAGAGAAAAGGACGAACCGACCCGATGGCCAGCCCGCGATTATTTCGTGGTGCAAAGGTACTGCCAGCGGCCAGAAAGCCAAGGCTTATTTTATGATTTTTCAAATACACCCTAAATTCATTGCTTTTCCTATGCCTGCAAGTTGCGGAACGGCAGTCGGCGGGGCGGGCCACTAGCCTTTCCGTCGGCTTGCCGCGCGCTTGCCGACCGACGAGCGGATAGCCTTTTTAGGCTGCTGCCCTGCCACTACTAATAGGCTTCGATAAGCTGGGCTTTACCTGATGCGAGCTACTTTCAACCAAGCCAGCGCGTAGCAGCAACTCAAAAGGGCGAGCTCGGCCGAAGCCGAGTTTGCCTCTCGGTGGCGGCGCGGAGCACATCGGGCTGCTGGCCCGCACTGCCCAACCGAATGGCAGGCCATGGCCAAGGCGGCCCGTAGTGGCCGCATCAAGAGGTTTTATGGCACAAGTAAAACGTAGCGTAAGCGCGGGCTTGCACTGGCCCCGGCCCAAAACCACGCACAGGCTGCAGCCCGTGCCGCCCGCCGGCAGCCAGGCGGCCTTTTGCGTAAGACGGTGGCAGTACTTCTCTCCTATTTTTCCTTGCATGACGCTCGCGCACTTGCTTCTGCTCAATTTTGCCCTGGCGGCGTACCTCACCGGCGTTATCTGGGTGGTGCAGTTGGTTACGTATCCGGCGCTGCTGCTGGTGGGCAAGCCCGAATTTGCGCGCTACCACGCCGCCCACACGCGGGGCATGGGCTGGGTGGTAGGCGCGCCCATGGTGCTGGAGCTGGCCCTGGCCGGCTGGCTGGCCTGGGTGGCCTACCCCACCTGGGGCGCGGGCCGGGCACTGGGCCAGCTGGCACTGGTGCTGGTGGTGTGGCTAGCCACGTTTTTCATCGCCGTGCCTTTTCACAACCGGCTCGAAGCCGGCGGCTACGACTACGTAGCCCTCGACGGCCTGGTGCGCACCAACTGGCTGCGCACGCTGGCCTGGACGGCCCGCGCCGGCTGGCTTGGCTGGCTACTAAGTGCGGCCCTGTGAGCCAGCTACCGCACGGCCGCTCCCGCCCCCGCCGCCCCGCCCGAGTGGCGGCCGGCGCCGATTTTTTGCCTTCATTACCCAGCGGCCTGCGTAACTTGCGGCCTTAATTCCGGCTTTCCTTCATGATGACCAAACGCTTTCTCCCCGCGCTGCTCGCCTCGGCGGCCCTGCTGTTCGCGCTGCCCGCCTGCAGCCCCGCCAACGATACCGACGACGACGTGGCTACCGCCCCGCTGCCGCCGCTGCCCGCCGCCCCCGACACTACCAAGGGTGCCAAAGCCGCCGAACCCGCCCCCAACGACCCCAACCGCGAGCTGAACGCCCAAAACGCCACCGAGGACATCAAGAAAATGCAGCCCCAGATGTAGCTGTCAATGAGCAAATAATAATGAGCAACGAGTAGGCTCGCCGGTCATTTTCTTGCTAAGAAACTACGACTTGCGGCCCGGCTTGTTGCTCATTTTTTTGCGGCTGCCTAGTCTGTCTCATCGCTAATTGTCCCTTACGAGTGCCCCCTACCAGCTACCACCTACGCCGTGGCCGCGAGGCCGATTTACCCCGCGTGCTGGCCCTCATCCAGGAGCTGGCCGTGTACGAGCGCGCCCCCGAGGCCGTAACCAATACCCTGGCAATGATGCGCCAGGATGGCTTTGGCCCGGCCCCAATTTTCGGGTTTTTCGTGCTTGAAAGCGGCGATGAGCTGCTGGGCCTGGCGCTCTACTACACGGCCTACTCCACCTGGAAAGGCCGCATGCTTTACCTCGAAGACCTGGTCGTGACCGAGGCCGCCCGGCGCGGCGGCTACGGCCGCCTGCTCTTCGATGCCGTGGTGGCCGAGGCCCGCCGCACCGGTGCCCAGCGCCTCAAGTGGCAGGTGCTCGATTGGAACGAGCCAGCCATCGGCTTCTACCGAAAGCTCGGCGCCGAGCTTGACCCCGAGTGGCTCAACGGCAACCTTTCGGCCGAGCAGTTGGCCGCCTACGAGGTGAGTGCGGCGGCGGCCAGCTTGTAGGCTTTTGGGCGCGGGTTGAGAGCCTGCGGCTAAGCACGGCCATGGCTCCGGCAATTATTTGGCAGCATCCTTGTTATACTACTTTGGCGCGCCTGGCTATTTTGGGCCGCCTCACCGTTCCATTACCTTACTCTATATTTAGTCGATGAACTACTCGCTCCTCTTATCTGCCGCCTTGGGCGCCCTGCTGTGCACGCGGCCGGCGGCCGCGCAAACTTCGCCCGCCGCCAGCCCGCCGCCCGTGCAGCTGTCGTGCCGCTCGTTTAGCGGCCACATCAAGTCCACCACCGGCACGCCGCTAGTGGGCGCCACGGTGCTGGTGAAGGGCACTTACGTAGCCCGTACCACCAACGACGAAGGTTACTTTACCTTCGACCTGCCTGCCGTGCCCACCACCGCCCCGCGCCTCCAGATTAGCTCGGCTGGCTTCGCGCCCCAGGAGTTTCTCATCACCACCTGCACCCCGATGGAGATTGAGCTGCAAATCCTGGAAGGCACGCGCATCAAAAAGCGCGGCCGGCACAAGGGCTTTATTAAAGAGGTCGGCAAGGAGTAAGCCTTCGTTCACCAGCTGTTTCGCCGTCTTTTATGCCCGACCCATTGGCCACGCTTGCGCTGGAAACCAGCTTTCGGGTGCCGGGCCTGGGCGTGCTGGCGGTGCCCGCGGCCGGGCCCGCTGCGGCGGCCCTGGCGGCTTATGCGCTGCATACGGCGCTGGCTTGCACGCTGCTAGCCGAGGGCCAGCCGCCCCTAGCGCTTACCGGCACCGTGGAGGAGCTAACCCACGACGGCCAGCCGCCGCGCCGTGCCCTGCTGCTCGATTTTGACCCCGGCGGGCCGCTGCCCGGCGGTGCCCGCCTGCGGCTGGCAGCCGTTGTGCCGCCTTTGCTTTAGCTACTAAGCGCGGCGCTGGCCGCCAAAAAAGCCCCTGGCTCCCGGAGAGCCAGGGGCTTTTTTAGTGGTCGGTTCCAACTATTTTACTTATTGAACACTAGATGAGCATCAATAAATATATTTAATACTATATTTGGCTTTCGCTTACTGGCAAGCGCGCCCTGCCCGGCGGCCGGGTGGCCCCGCCCGCCGCTAGCTATTCCTGGCCATGCTCTCCCCTACTCCCACCGCCGTATTGGTAGCCGCCGAGCCCACGCTGTACCGCGCGGGCCTAGTGGCGCTGCTGCGCCAGCAGTGGCCCGCGCTGCCCCTCACCCTCACCGCCGACGCCAGCCAGCTCGTAGACCTGGTGCGGGCGCAGCCCTTCCAGGCGCTTATCCTGGATGGCGGCCTACCCGGCCGGGCGCTGCCCGAGCTGCTGCACCACCTGCGCCTAGCCCGGCCGGGGCAACGCCTGCTGGTGCTGGCCCCCGAAGATGGCCGGGCCAGCGCGGTACCCGCCCCGCTGCTAGTGCCCCGGCACATCGCGCCCGGCACGCTGGCCGCCACGCTGGCCCCGTGGCTCGATGCCAGCCCGTGCCCGCCCCAGCCGCGGCGGGCACCGCAGCCCGTGCCCACCCGCATCAGCCGCCGCGAGCTGCAAGTGCTGCACTTGGTAGCCAACGACCATTGCAACCAGGAAATCGCCGACCACCTCTTCGTGAGCGTGCGCACCGTGGAAAGCCACCGCCGGGCGCTGCTCCAGAAATCGGGCACCCGCACGCTGGCCGGGCTGGTGGCCTGGGCGTTGCGGCAGGGCATGGTGGCGTGAGGTTTTTTACAGGATATTGTTTTCTATCAATCAGGCAGTTACAAAGCAAATATCAGCCCTGGCCTTGCCAGCCAGCTGACAAGGGCGGTAGTCGACACCAACTCCGCCTGGGCCGAAAAGCACGAGCAGCAAGGTTCCGACCCGACCTGGGTTGAGCGCCCGAAACCATGACCAAAGAGCCGCAATACCACGCCCACTTTTCACCGCGCATCAATTATTCCCTTCCCCAGCCATGCATACTTCTACGGCCGTTATCATTGCTATCATTGGGCTATGCGGGGCAGTCGGGGGCCTGGCCAATGCCTTTCTCTCCGACAATGGCTTTATACTGCCCACGCAGGAAAAAACCGGCGAAACCTGTTTATGGCGGCCCGGCTACTTGGGCAACGTGTTTGTGAGTACGCTGTCCGCGCTTATTTCCTGGGGGCTCTACGGGCCATTTGCCAACCAGCTACTAATTCCTGATACTGGTCAGGCAGCTGTCAATTTGTCGATTGCCCACCTGATGGGCGCCCTGCTCACAGGCGTTGCCGGTGCCCGCTGGCTCACCAACGAGGTCGATAAAAACCTTATGAAAGCGGCCGTGTCGGTGGCGGCCGCGAGCCCGGCCGACAAGGCAAAAGCGGCGGCTACGGCCACGGCGACCCCCATCGAAACGCTGCGCATCATCAAGGACAAGACCCAACCGGCCAACCTGCCCGACCAACCCTAAAAGCATTCTTCTTTCTCATTTTTTCCCTGCTCCATGGATTTCTCCAAACCCCTGACCGTAACCATCAGCTTCAATTCGCCGCACGCCGTGAGCTACCGGTTCTGGTATAAAAAACCGGGTGATGCGAAGTACACTATTTTTGCTACTGGCACTGATAATGAGTACTCTACCTCTTCTATGCATTCGCACGTGGTGGGTCCCCTACCCAGCGGAAGCGAGCTAGTGTACCTCGTTTGGTTTAGCGGCAATGAATACACCGCCTACGCTATGGAGCTCGCGCTGTCGCAGGAGGGCGTGCTGCTGCCGGGCTACGGCTTCTCGCACCGCGATACAACTGATAGCGACGGCTTTGCGCAGGAAAAACACACCATCACCCTCGTCTGATGAATACTGCTATACTCTCGCGGCGGGCGCTGGCTTTTGCTTTGCTGCTGGGCCCGACGGGCTACGCCGCGCACGCGCAAGACTCCCAGGCGGCGCAGCAAAAAACCGCGCCCTACGCCATGCCCGAATTGCCCGCCGTGACGTTTGTCGGCGGGCAGGCCAATTCCATCACCCGCCCCGTAACGCCCAGGGCCTTGGCGACCGAGCTAGTCAATGGCGTCGATTCGAGCGGCCGTGTCAAGCAAGGGCTGGCCGTGGCCGTCACGCCCTTCGCGCTTTCGGGGGGCAAAGTGACGCTGACTGAGTACCAAAACAGCTGGTTCAAGGCCATGCTTTACAATGCGCAGGTTTCGGCTAGCACCGTGCGCACCGCCGCCACCAATGGGGCTACCGATTTGGGCGTGGGCCTGCGGCTCACGGTGTACGATGCCAGCGACCCTATGCGCAACAAGGCTTATACGGATAGCATCTCTAATATTTTATTCACGACACTGCCTACGCAGCCCGATGATGCAGCAGTGGCAGCCGCAGCCAACAAGGCAAGGGCTAAAATAGTAGCGTGTCGAAAACGCTGGCGCAAAGCCAATTGGAACAAGCCTAGCTTTTCGCTGGCCAGTGCCGGCGGCTGGCGGCTCAACGAAAGCAAGCTGATTCCTGACTCGCCCAACCGCTGGCTGGGGTGGAGCAGCTGGGCGTCGGGCGGGGTACCGCTTTTTGGCACGGCCGGGCAATTTATCGGGCAGGTGCGCTATACCAATCAGCGGCGGGTTAGCCTGGCCGACCGGTCCATCCAAGCCGTACACCAGTTTGACTACGGCGGGCGCTTAATCTTAGGTACGGCCCTGCTTAACTTCTCTGCCGAGGTGGTTGGCGTGCGCCGCAGCTCGCCCCTGCCCAACGTGCAGAAAAGCGGCGCCGAATGGGCCGGGACCGTAGAGTTTCGGGCCACCGAGGGCATTTGGATTTCTACCAGCGTGGGGCACAAGCTGGCCGTCGTGGACGAGGCAACGTCGGTCGTCGTCTTTGGCGGGCTACGCTGGGAGTTCAATACCGATGCTCATTTGAAGGTGGGACCCAAATAGCGCCCAACCTGACCGGCCCGCACGAGTACGGAGCGCGTTTTGTCAGCTTTCGGTTAGTTCTGCCACCAGCGCCGTGCTGCCGCCCTGGTCGTCGTCGGTCACGAGCAGCAGCTCGAAGTGGCCCGGCGCCAGGGTGCGGCGCACGGCCAGCCCCTCTACCTTGCCGAGGTAGGCGCGGCCATCGGCCCAGGCAAGGCGAGCGAAAGACGCCTTTTGGGCGTTCATATCCACCACGCCCACAAACGAGCCCAGCACTGCGCCATCAGCCACGGCATCGGCAGTAGCCTCTACGGAGGCAGTTACGAACAGCTTCCCATCCACGAGCGTGGCGCCCGAAAAGCCGGCTGCGTAGCCTTGTAACTTCGGCAGTTCGAAGGCTAGCATTCGCAGCGGCGCAGGCCCCGCCCAACGCGGCTCAAACAGGTGCGTGAGCGCTTCGAGCGGCAGCATAAAAAGCACCGCCGGCCCACCGCCCACCGTGCGCTGCAACAGCAGCAGCTCGGTAGCGCTGGTGGCGGCCGCCTCAATGTTGAGCGTAGTGCCGGGCGGCAACTGCGCCCGCAACTGGGAGTAGAGCGGGGCCAAGCCGAGGCGCTGTACAAAGCGCGCCGCGCCGCTGGCCCCGGCGGTGGGCAAGCCCACGAAGTAGCCGATTTCGCGGTTGGTGCGCGAGCCCGAGCCGCACAGCAGCAGGCCCGCCGCGCCGCCCGGCCCCGTGATGGCGGCCATGCTTTCGAGGTCGGGCTTGCTGGCCTTGGGGATGCGGCCGGTGCCAAAATCAGCGGTTTCGAAGAGCTGCACCTGGCCGGTGGGGGCCAGCGTGGCCGCGTCGAGCATATACAGGAAGGGCGCATCGTCGCTGATGACGTAGGCCGTGGGGCCAATTACTTCCACGCCCGAGGCCGAGGGGAGCTGGGGCAGCACGGTTTCGGACAGAATGGTAGCGGTCATGAAGCCAGTGCTGACGAATGAGTCAAAGAAGCTGACAAATAGCAGAATACCCTCAGTTTACTCTGACATTTACTCTGACACTAAAATGTCATAGTAAATGTCAGAATGGGCCTAAGGCTTTGGTCAAACGAAACTAAATCCCTTTTCGGTCAGAGTATAACTACCTTTTTTATAAGACCCTACAAAATCAATTAGGTTCATTTTTTGCAGTTGGCTTATATCACGCCGAGCTGTGCGTTCAGTCACATTAAATTTGAGGACAATGTCCATTGCCTTCGCTAAATACCCATCAGACAACCGATTTAAAAACCAAAATTGCCGCTCATTAATAATGTCAGGGGTGAGCGGACTTTCTTCTTCTAGCTGAGTTTGTATGTTTTTATGAGGCATTAATTTTGCTCGTAATACACTCCCTCTATCTTCCCAAATTGGCAAAGCATAACCGAGCCGTTCAGTATCATTTTCAATACGCTCGAAGCCAGAACCCCAGTTTTCCATTATATCAAGCTTGTGCATTACACTCGCGATAACTGGATTACGGGCACGGCTAACACCGCTACGAAAGTCCTCTTCACTTAGCCCCAGCGGCCAGCCACCCGGATTTTCTACTTCTATACGGTTACTGAAAACAGCCACCTTAATCGTCATTCCTTGCCGGCTGTAATCAGTATGGGCGAGGGCATTTACCAGCACCTCCCGCAGTGCCACGGCCGAATACTCAGGCACATCCCGCCGACGTAGCGTTTCGCCGGTAATGCGCGAGGCCGTGCGCGTATTGCGTTGCACAAAGCGCGGCACTTCTTCTAAAGCAGCCAGCACCGAAACGCCTTGGCTATCTGGCTCCAGCTGGTCTAGAAACTCCGCTTTGTTTGGGCCGGCAAACCGGGCGGCCTGTACCCGCGCATCGGGAAAGTAGCGGGCACGGGCCGCCGGGGTACCAAACAAAATAATGCCGCCGTTGGTAGGCAGCCAGGTATCATCAGAGCGCACCAGCAGGCCCAGCGTTTCCATCTTGGCCTGCGGCAGGGCAATGCCCGCCCCGGCAAACAGCTGCCGGGCCGCCAGCTGGTCAAAGTCGCTCAGCCGCGCCCCGGCGCACACCTGGCTGTCGAACGTACCGGCCTGGGCCTGGCGCTGCAACTCGGTGAGTTGGTCGGCAGTAGCGCGGCGGTTGGTAGAGCCGTGGCGCACGTACACGCCCGTATTTTCTCCTTCCTGCTTTAAATAAAACACCCCCGGGAAGCGAGGCACCCGCACCACCAGAAAATCACGCCCGGCTTCGGATACTACCTGGAAATCGGGCGAAATCGCGGGCTCGATGCCGGTGGCAATCAGGTTGGCTAGCCGCTCTTCTTCCACCGCCGCATTGGCTATCCCCTGCGGCTGCCGGTCGTCGGTAATGCCGACGACCAGCGTACCGCCCGTGGTGTTGGCAAACGCCACGATGGCCCGCAGTACTCGGTCAAGCGAAGATAAATCCTGCTTGAATTCCAGAATGCGGCTTTCGTTGCGGCGCAAAAAATCGGCGATGGCGGGCATAGGCTTGCTACTGGTTCACTATTTTACCCCAGCTTCTTATACCGCACGCGCTTGGGCTCCACGTCGCCGAGGCGCTTGCGCTTGGCTTCTTCGTAGTCGGAGAAGTTGCCCTCGAACCACACTACCTCCGAGTCGCCCTCAAAGGCCAGGATGTGGGTGGCCAGCCGGTCCAGGAACCAGCGGTCGTGACTAATGATGACGGCGCAGCCGGCGAAGTTTTCCAGCGCGTCTTCCAGCGCCCGGATGGCGTTCACGTCCAGGTCATTGGTGGGCTCGTCGAGCAGCAGCAGGTTGTCACCCTGCTTCAGCGTCATGGCTAGGTGCACGCGGTTTTTCTCACCACCCGACAGCATAGCTACTTTCTTCTCCTGGTCGCCGCCCGCGAAGTTGAACTTGCTGACGTAGGCCCGCGAGTTCACGGGCCGGCCGGCCATGAGCATGGTTTCGGTGCCGCCCGAAATGGTATCGAACACCGACTTGCTGCCGTCGAGCGTGTCGTGCTGCTGGTCGATATAAGCCGTTTGCACGGTGGGGCCAACCTCGAAAGTACCCGCGTCGGGCTGCATCTGGTCGGTTATCATCCGAAAGAGCGTGGTTTTACCCGCACCGTTGGGCCCAATAATACCCACGATGCCGCCCTGCGGCAGGGCAAAGCTCAGATTATCAAACAGCAGCTTGTCGCCGAACGCCTTGCGCAGCCCGGCGGCCTCAATCACTTGCGCCCCCAGACGCGGGCCGTCGGGGATGAACAACTCAAGCTTCTGCTCTTTGTCTTTGGCTTCCTCGTTCACTAGCTTGTCGTAGTTGGCGAGGCGGGCTTTGCCCTTGCTCTGGCGGGCTTTGGGCGACATCCGTACCCAGTCCAGCTCGCGCTGCAAGGTTTTGGCGCGCTTGCTTTCGGCGTTCTCTTCTTTGGCCAGGCGCTGGGTTTTCTGCTCCAGCCAGCTGCTGTAGTTGCCTTTCCACGGAATGCCCGAGCCGCGGTCAAGTTCCAGAATCCAGCCCGCCACGTTGTCGAGGAAGTACCGGTCGTGGGTGACGGCGATGACGGTGCCTTTGTACTGCTGCAAATGCTGCTCGAGCCAGAACACGCTTTCGGCGTCGAGGTGGTTGGTGGGCTCGTCGAGCAGCAGCACGTCGGGCTCTTGCAGCAGCAGGCGGCACAGGGCCACGCGGCGCTTTTCGCCGCCCGAGAGGTTGCCGATGATGGCTTCTTCGGGCGGGGTGCGTAGGGCGTCCATGGCGCGCTCCAGCTTGCTGTCGAGGTTCCAGGCGTCGAGCTGGTCGAGGCGCTCCTGCACAGTGCCCTGGCGCTCCAGCAATTTGTCGAAGTCGGCGTCTTCGGCCCCGAAGGCCTCGTTGATTTCGTCAAATTCTCTGAGCAAAGCCACGGTTTCGGCCACGCCTTCTTCCACTACTTCGCGTACCGTTTTGGTAGGGTCGAGCTGCGGCTCCTGCTCCAGGTAGCCCACCGAGTAGCCCGGCGACCACACGACTTCACCCTGAAACTGCTTGTCGACGCCGGCAATAATCTTGAGCAAGCTCGACTTGCCCGAGCCGTTGAGGCCGAGCACGCCGATTTTGGCGCCGTAGAAAAACGACAGGTAAATGTTCTTAAGAACTTGTTTTTGAGGCGGGTAAATTTTGCTTACCCCCGCCATGCTGAAAATAATGGTGGGCTGGTCGGACATAGAAGAATGGAGATGAGAGAAGCTGACTGAACCGAGGCGGCGGGCGCGGCGCGGCGCGGGGGCCGCCCCGCGCCGCGCCCGCGAACCTTTCCGGGCAAAGGTCGTTCGGACGTTTTAAAAAAACCCGGCATTTGGGCCCCGCCCCCCAAAACCGGCGCGGGAGAACGACAAACAATAAAATTTCCGCGTAAACTTGTATTTCATTCTCTTTCCATAGTCCGGAGCCAATTCTGTTGCACCCGGATTTCCTTCTGAACTACACCAACTTCCACATGGAACACCCCGACCACCCGCTCACGGAAGCC
>JAKONR010000184.1 GCA_022701825.1 Hymenobacteraceae bacterium
CAAAACCCCGTGAGCTCGCTGCAAGGCAAGGTGGCGGGCGTGCAGATTACCAACTCGGGCGTGGCGGGCGCGGCCCCCCAGATACGGGTGCGCGGCGTGGGCTCGCTGGCCGGCGTGAACCCGCTCTACGTGGTTGATGGTACGTTTTTGCCGCAGGGCACCGATTTGAGCTTTCTCAACCAGGACGATATTGCCTCGGTGGAAGTGCTCAAGGATGCGGCCAGCGCCAGCATCTACGGCATTTTGGCGGCCAACGGCGTGGTGCTCGTGACCACCAAGCGCGGTACCTCGGGCGCGGCCCGCGTGAGCTACAACGGCTTTGGCGGCGTGCAAACCACCACCAACCGCGTGAAGCTGGCCAACGCCCAGCAGTACGCGCAGCTGCTCAACGAGAAATTTGCCCTCACCGGCATCGCGCCCAGCAACAACCTGCCGCTCGACCTGCCCTCCACCGACTGGCTGCGCGAAATAACGCGCACCGCCCCGGTCCAAAACCACCAGCTCAGCGTGAGCGGCGGCAACGAAAAGGTGTCCTACGCCTTCAGTGGCTCGTACTTGCAGCAAAAAGGTATCTTGCAGGGCAATGACTACGAGCGCATTACGGCCCGCCTGCAAACCGACTTCGCCGTTACCGACCACCTCAAGGTGGGCTACTCGGCCAGCTTTGCCAGCCTCGACGCGCACGACGCGCCGGGCGTGGCCCCGGCGGTGTTTCCCGATTTTGGCTACGCTACCCCCTACAATGCCGGGCAGGGCAACATACCCAACCTGGGCTTGGGCGGGGCCAACGTGTTTGCCCAGGCGTACGTGGCCCCGCCGGTGCTCCAGCCGTTCTTGGCCAATGGGCAGTACGGCGACCCCAGCCTTGTGGGCGCGGGGCTGGGCACCTTCGCCAACCCGCGAGGCACGCTCGACTACTTCGTGCAGCGCTCGCAGGGCCAGCGGCTGGTATCCAACGCCTTTGCCTCGCTTAATTTTCTGAAATACTTCACCCTGCGCACGAGCGGGGGCGTGAGCTACAGCGCCGCCAAGTTCTACAACTACCAAAAGGCTGACTCACTCACCACCGTGCAGGTGTACCGCGGCAATACCCTGCGCAAGGGCACCAGCCAAAACACCCAGGTGCAGTGGGAAAATACGCTCACCTACGACCGCACCCTGGGCACCGACCACCACCTCACGGCGCTGCTCGGCAGCACCGCGCTGCGCTTCCGCACCGAGCAGGTGGTGGGCTCCATCAACGGCGTGCAGGGCGGCGGCAGCGATAGCTACTACTTCAACCTGGGCACCGTGGGCACGTCGGCCCTGAGTAATCCGGCCGACCTGAACACGATTTTCTCGCTGTTTGCGCGGGTCAACTACGCCTACAAGGAGCGCTACCTGCTCACGGCCAGCTTCCGGCGCGATGGCAGCAGCAAGTACTTGGGCAGCAACCGCTACGGCAATTTCCCCTCGGTGGGTTTGGGCTGGATTGCCTCGGAAGAAGGCTTTTTGAAAGACAATTTCGTCTTCAGTTTTCTGAAAGTGCGGGCTAGCTTTGGCTTACTAGGTAATAACCAAGTGCAGAGTAATGTATCGACTTCTACGGTAACTTTTTACCCTACGTACACCGGTTTTTTTGGCTTGCCGAGCACGCCCGTGACCGGGGCCAACGTCGATACGCAGGTGCCTACCCGCCCGATTTCCTGGGAAAAGGCGCAGGAGTGGGACGCGGGTCTGGAAATGCGCTTTCTCGACAACCGCTTGGCGGCCGAGTTTGACTTCTACAACCGCCGCACCATCGGCGGCGTGTTTCCGGTGCCCACGCTCTCGTCGCCGGGCTACGCCAACAGCGTCGGCTACCTCGACAACAACGCCACCATCCAAAACCAGGGCCTAGAAGTGGCGCTGCGCTGGACGCCGACCAGCACCGGCGACTTCTCCTATTCACTGGGTCTGACGGGCGCGTACAACCAGAACAAGGTCATCAGCACGCGCGACGGGGCGGTATTTTTTGCCGGCAACCTGCCGCTCGGCGACTACCGCACCACCATTTCGCGGGTGGGTGCGCCGGTAGGCGCGTTCTACGGCTACCAGGCCACCGGCGTGTTCCAAACCGCCCAGGAAGTCACCGATTCGCCGCAGTCGGCCAGCGCTAAGCCCGGCGACCTGCGCTACCAGGACACCAACGGCGACGGCCAACTCGACGCCCGCGACTACGTGGTGCTCGGCAACCCTAACCCGCGCTTCACCTACGGCCTTAATACCACGTTTCGCTACAAACTGCTTGATTTGCAGCTTGATATTCAGGGCGTGGGCGGCGTCGAGCTGTTCAATGCCCTACGTCTGGTGCGCGTCGGCAACGAAAACTACACCGAGGACTTCTACAAAAACCGCTGGACCGGCCCCGGCACCAGCAACACCACGCCCTCGGCCGACCTCTCGGGCCGCAACCTCGACCCCAGCTCGTACTACGTGGAGAAGGGCGACTACATCCGCCTGCGCAACGTGCAGCTGGGCTTCACCTTCCCGAAGGCGGTGGCCG
>JAKONR010000203.1 GCA_022701825.1 Hymenobacteraceae bacterium
CGTCTTAATTATGAATTATGAATTAAAAATTATGAATTGCTTGGCTGAGTGCAAAAGTAAGTCGGGCTAGTAAAGAGGGGTATGCGGTGTCGCAAGCTTGGCACCTCTACGCAATTCATAATTCATAATTTCTCATTTCATAATTGCCTTTCCAGTACCTTTGCCCCTGGCCCCAGCCGGAACGTTCACCTCCCTGAGTGGGTTAGCCAACTTCATGGAAAATACGCCAACCAAAGGCCGCGTGCTCGTGGCCATGAGTGGCGGCATCGATTCGTCGGTGGCCGCCGTCCTGCTGCACGAAGCCGGCTACGAAGTCGTCGGCATGACGATGAAAACCTGGGACTACGCCTCAGCCAGCGGCTCGAAAAAAGAAACCGGCTGCTGCTCGCTCGACAGCATCAACGATGCCCGCGACATTGCCGTGCGCCTGGGTTTTCCGCACTACATCATCGACATTCGCGATGAGTTCGGCGATTTTGTTATCGACAATTTTACCGAGGAATACCTCGCCGGCCGCACCCCCAATCCCTGCGTGCTCTGCAATACCCACATCAAGTGGGATGCCCTGCTGCGCCGGGCCGACATGCTGGGCTGCCAGTACATTGCCACCGGCCACTACGCCCAAATCCGGCAGGATGCCGACAGCGGGCGCTTTATCGTGAGCAAAGGGCTGGACGAAAACAAAGACCAGAGCTACGCCCTGTGGGGCGTGACGCAGCAAAGCCTGAGCCGCACGCTGTTTCCGCTGGGCGCGATGCGCAAAACCGAGATTTACGACGAGGCCCGGCGGCGCGGCTTCACGGCCTTGGTCAACAAGCCCGAGAGCTACGAAATCTGCTTTATCCCCGACAACGATTACCGGGGCTTCTTGCGCCGCCGCGTAGAAGGGCTGGAGGCGCGCGTGGCCGGCGGCCGGTTTATCGATAAAAATGGCACCGACCTGGGCGAGCACGAGGGCTACCCGTTCTACACCATCGGGCAGCGCAAGGGGTTGGGCATCGCGCTGGGTTTTCCGGCCTACGTGGTCGCCATCCGGCCCGAAACCAACGAAGTGGTGCTCGGGAACTACGACGAGCTAGCCAGCTCGTTTACCACCGTGCACAAGCTCAACATGGGCAAGCTCGGCAGCCTCGCAGGGCGCGGCTTGGTGCCGGCCGTGGTAAAAGTGCGCTACCACCACGCGGGCTCACCGGCCTTTCTGGAGCAGGTCGAAGATAAGATTAATATTTACTTTACCGAGCCGGTGCACGCCATTACGCCCGGCCAGGCGGCCGTGTTCTACGATGGCGACGACGTGCTGGGCGGCGGCTGGATTACGCGCCACGTCATCGGCGAGGCGCCCACGATGGGCGCGGCGGCCGTATCTTCGGCGGCGCTGGTTTAAGTAAAGTAGATGATAGAGCTGGAAGTGAGCGTTAGCGAGTTGCGGCGCTCACTTCTGTGTTTTTAGCCGATTGGTATTTTAAGTAGATAAGTTACGATGATGCTACGCTTCCACTATTCTTTTACGAGTAAAGCCGCCGCCGTGCTGGTTATGCTGGCCGGTGTAAGCCTGCTCGATGGCTGCCGCCGCGAGTCGGTAACCCCCAACCCGGTAGCCGATTATTACCCGCTGGTGGTGGGTACCTACCGCGCCTACGCCGTGAGCGATACTACCTGGAGCAAGGGCGTGGCCACGGCCACCAACTACCAGCTGCGCGAAGCCATCACCCAGCAGTATGCCGACGCGGCCGGCCAGCCAGCCTACCGCATCCTGCGCGCCCGCCGCGCCAATAGCAGCGCCGCCTGGGCCGACGACAGCGTATTCGTGGTGCAGCCCCTGAGCCAGTCGGTTACGCTGACCCGCGACAATGTGCGCACCATCGAGCTGATTTACCCGCTCACCGCTGGCAAAACCTGGCGTAAATATTCTTTTACCACCACGCGGGCCGACAGCGTGCGGGCGTTTGACTCCAAAGTAGGCCAGCCGTTTACCACGCCCGGCACCACCCCCAAAACCTACGACCTCACGGCCACCGTGCGCGACGTAGAGCCGGTGGCCCTCAACGATGGCTTGTACCGCAAGGCGGGCTATTTGCAGGTTTTTGCCCAGGGCGCCGGGGTGGTAGCGCGCCGCCGCTACTACTACGAAACCTTCATTACCCTGCCCAACCAGGCCCAGCAGCTCACGCCGGGCGTCATTCAGCAGGGCCGCTCGCGCCTGGAAGTGCTCATCGACAGCGGCAAGCTGTAGGCGAGCCCAAAAGGCGGGTTGTTGCGAGCCCAGCGCGGCCATTCACCCGCTATTCATTGCCTCCGACCAAGCACGAAGCTTTTTCTGAAGCGTCAGGCCGCTCTGTTGCAGCCTGGCGCTTTTTTGCTTGGTCGTAACTTGCCCGCCAGACTACGCCTTTCTTAAAAGTCATTTCGATGAAGCATACTTTCCGGCTCGCGGCCCTGCTGCTGGGCCTGCTGCCGGCCGCCGCCCAGGCCCAGGGCCCGGTGCGCCGCCACCTCATTTACTTTCAAGATAAAAACAACTCGCCCTACTCGGTAAGCCAGCCGCAGGCGTTTTTGTCGGCGCGGGCGCTGGCCCGGCGTGCCAAGCAAGGCATTGCTCTCAAGCCCCGCGACCTGCCCGTAAACCCGGCCTACGTGGCCCAGGTGCGGGCCGTGCCGGGCGCGCCCGAGGTGCGCTATACCTCGCGCTGGCTCAACGCGGCGGTGGTCGCCTGCGATTCGGTTACGCTGGCCCGCATCTACCAGCTGCCCAGCGTAAAAGGTGGCCAAACCCTGAGCAACACGCCCCAGCCGCCGCGCCCGGCCCCGGCCGTGCAGCCCAGTCCGGCTGCTAAAGCGGGCGAAACACCCCGCGCTACCTACGGCAAAGCCTACGCCCAGGCCGAAACCATTGGGGCGGTGGCCATGCACGCGGCCGGCTACCGGGGCGAGGGGATGCAGATTGCCGTGTTCGACGCCGGCTTTCCGGGGGCCGACCAGCTCGGGCCGTTGCAGCTGATGCAGCAGCAGGGCCGGGTGGCCGGCACCCGCAACTTCGTGGATGGCGGCCGCCAGGTGTACCAGCGCAACAGCCACGGCACCAACTGCCTGGGCCTCATCGGCGGCGAATTGCCGGGCACCTACGTGGGCACGGCCCCGCACGCCACGTTTCACCTCTGCATCACCGAAGACGTGGGCAGCGAGACGCCCGTGGAGGAAGCCAACTGGCTGGCCGCCGCTGAGTACGCCGACTCGGTGGGCGTCGATGTTATCAGCTCATCGTTAGGCTACAACACCTTCGACCGGCCCGCCGCGTCGTACACCTACGCCGACCTCAACGGCCGCACGGCCATCAGCAGCCGCGCCGCGCTCGGGGCGGCCCGCGTGGGCATGGTGGTCGTGAACTCGGCCGGCAACGACGGCAGCAATGCCTGGCACTACATCGGCGTGCCCGCCGATGCCGACAGCATCATCACGGTGGGCGCGGTCGACTCGTTGCGCCAGCACGCGGGCTTCAGCTCCTACGGCTCCACGGCCGACGGCCGCCTCAAGCCCACGCTTTCGGCCATGGGCGTGGCCTCGGCGGTGCTTTCGCCGGCGGGCACGGTGGTGCGCGGCAACGGCACGTCCTACGCTTGCCCCGAGCTGGCCGGGCTGGTGGCGGGTTTTTGGCAGGCTAATCCCCAGCTCACGGCCCAGGAGGTAATCGGGGCCTTGTGCCGCTCGGCCTCCCAGGCCCAGCACCCCGACAATACGCTGGGTTTTGGCATTCCCAACTTCGAGGCAGCCTATAACCTGCTGCACCCCAACGCCCCGCTGGGCCGCCCGTCGGCCGCGCCCAAGGCTGGTAGCAAGGCGCCGCCCCGGCGGGCGGGGCGGGCCAAGCAAGGTAGCTAAGCCAACTACCGCCGCGCGCCGCCAAAAAGCCGGCTTTTTGGCTAATTAAAATTGCTTTCACTGGCTAAAAATATTGGCTATTCGCGCCCGTTGGCGTACCTTTAAGCCGTAGAAAAACCCCGTTTTCCGTCATGCTGCAAATGATGACCACCAAGCGCATTGGGCGCCGCCAGTTCCACTTCACGGTGGAAGGCAAAAACTTTCACGAAGTAGTGGCCGAGTACGAGCGCCTGAGCTTCCCCGACGTGGGCGCCTGCGGCCTCTGCGGCTCCGACAACCTCGACTTATCGAGCCGCGTGGCCCAGGGCAAGTTCAAATACACCTCCATCAAGTGCCGCGACTGCAAGGGCGACCTCACCTTTGGCAAGATGCAGGAAGACGAAAACACGTACTTCCTGCGCCGCAAGGACACCGGCGAGCTCGACTGGCGTCCGTTCGAGAAAAAAGCCGAGTAGTAGCTCGGACTACAAAGTCCAAGCTACATTTTATAAGAAAACCGCCTGCTTTGCGTTGAGAAGCCGGCCGCTGGTGGTAGTCCGGCGGCCGGCTTCGTACTTTTGTCGGAATGACTACCCGCCTTCCTATTGAGTATCCGGTGAATAGTACTTCCCCTAACAGACGCCACGAACCGCTGCTGGCTCCTTCTTTGCTAGCCAGTGACTTAGCTAATATTCAGGCCACGGCCGAAACCCTGGCTACCGCCGAAGCCGACTGGCTGCACTTCGACGTGATGGACGGGCGTTTCGTGCCCAATATCTCCTTCGGCCTGCCCGTGCTGGAGGCCCTGCGCCCCCACGCCCGCCAGCCCATCGACGTGCACCTGATGATAGAGCACCCCGAAAACTACCTGGCCGCCTTCCGCGACGCGGGCGCTACCAACATCACGGTGCACTACGAGGCCTGCGTGCACCTGCACCGGGTGGTCGAGCAAATCAAAAACCTGGGCTGCACCGCCGGCGTGGCCCTGAACCCCGCCACGCCCATCAGCCTGCTCGAAGACATTGCCGCCGACCTCGACGTGGTGCTGGTGATGTCGGTAAACCCCGGTTTCGGGGGCCAAACGTTCATCCCCAATACTCTGCGCAAAGTGGCCGCCCTCAAAGAGCTGCTGCTCGACCAGGGCTCGGGCGCGCTCATCGAGGTCGATGGCGGCGTAAACCAGGAAAACGCCGGCCCGCTCGTGGAGGCCGGGGCCGACGTGCTGGTGGCCGGTAGCTTCGTGTTTAAGTCGCCCGGCGGGCCGGTGCCCACGCTGGCGGGCCTGCGCAAAAAGCTGCGCCAGGTGGTGAGCAAGTGATAGGGGATGGGTGTGGTAGGAACGTAAAAGACGAGTCATGCTGAGCGCAGCGAAGCATCTCTGCCGCTTCTCTGCTAAGCCTGACAACGAAGCGGTAGAGATGCTTCGCTGCGCTCAGCATGACAGGCGTTCTGACACTTGTTTTAAGAATTATACATTATTCAGTCGGACGGTTTGAAGCAGGGACTACTACTAATTTTTGGGGTAAGCGGGCTGCTGCTGGCGCAGCCGGGCCACGGCCAGCAGGCCCCGGCCGCCAGTGCGCCGCGTGCCCAGGGCCTGGTGCTCACCGGTACCGTGCGCGACGCGCAGGGCCAGCCGCTGGAGTTGGTGGTAGTGAGCGTAGAAGGCCAGCCCGGCGGGGCCACGACCACGGCCGATGGCCGTTTTGCCCTGCGCCTGACCTTGCCCACGCGCCCCGGCGCGCCGCTGGTGCTGGTGGTGCGGCACCTCAATTACCAAACGCTGCGTCAACCCCTGCGCCTGCCGGCCGACGCCAGCCAGCCCTTGCAGCTCACGCTACAACGCGAAACCAAGGCGCTGGGTGCCGTGACCGTGCGCGGCCGCTCGGAGGCAGCCGACAGCCGCGAGCAGGTTAGCCTCATCCAGCTCGACCCGACCACGGCCAAGGTCATTCCGTCGCCTTTTGGGGACTTCAACGCCATCCTCAAAACCCTGCCGGGCGTTGTCAGCAATAATGAGCTGACGAGCACCTACAACGTGCGCGGCGGTAACTACGACGA
>JAKONR010000210.1 GCA_022701825.1 Hymenobacteraceae bacterium
AGCTTAAGGACAAGAAAGCCGCCGCCGAGCTGGCCCAGCTGCGTGAGGAATTCAACGCCAAGGACTTCGTGGACTACGAGCCGGTGATGAATGCCAAGTGGAAATTTCTGAAGCTGCTCTACAAACAGGAGAAAGCCAAGTTTCTGGCCGACCCGGCCTTCCATCAATTCAAGGCCGAGCAGGGCGCGTGGCTGGTGCCCTACGCCGCCTTTTCGGGCCTGCGCGACCGCTTCGGTACGGCCGACTTTCACGAGTGGCCGCAGGAGTTTAGGGCGCCCCACGGGCTAGCCGAATTGGTAGACGAGCAGGGGCCCGACTTTGATGAGTTTGGCCTGCACTTCTTCACCCAGTTTCACCTCGATAAGCAGCTGACCGAGGCCGTGCACTACGGCCGCGAGCGCCACGTGGTGCTTAAGGGCGACCTGCCCATCGGCATCTACCGCCACTCGGTCGATGCCTGGACCCAGCCCGAGCTCTACCACCTGGACCAGCAGGCCGGCGCCCCGCCCGACGACTTCTCGACCACCGGCCAGAACTGGCGCTTCCCCACCTACAACTGGGAGCGCATGGCCGAGGACAACTACGCCTGGTGGAAGCAGCGCCTGAGCCACCTGGCCCGGTATTTTGACATGCTGCGCATCGACCACATCCTAGGCTTTTTCCGCATCTGGGAAATGCCCGCCGACTCGGTCGAGGGCCTGCTCGGGCACTTCTCGCCCGCCCTGCCCCTGCACCGCGACGAGATAGCGCGCCGCCTGGGCTGGTTCGACTACGGCCGCCTGTGCGCGCCCTACATCCGCTGGCACCTGCTGGAGCGCACCTTCGGCGCCGATGCCCAGGCGGTGTTCGACGAGTTTATGACGGCCGACGAGTACGGCGCCATTCAGCTGCGGCCGCACGTGGCCAGCCAGCGCCAGCTTGAGACCTACACCAACGAGGAAATCAAGCTGCACCCCGAGCGCGAGGCGTACTTGCTGCGCGTGCGGCCGGGCCTGTACCACTTCGTAAACGAGGTGCTGTTCGTGCCCGCCGGCAACGACTTTTACCACCCGCGCATCACGCTCCACAAGTCGGACAGCTTCAAGGAGCTGGCCAACGACGAGACGCGCAGCCGCCTCTACGACGACATTTACGTCGACTACTTCTTCCGCCGCCACGAGGACTTCTGGCGCGAGCAGGGCCTGGTAAAATTGCCGCCCGTGCGCTACGCCACCAACATGCTCATCGCGGGCGAAGACCTGGGCATGGTGCCCGCCTCGGTGCCCGGCGTGATGAAGCAGCTCGGGATGCTGGGCCTCCACATCCAGCGGATGCCCTCGAACCCCAAGACCGAATTTGGCCACCCCAACGACGCGCCCTACCTCTCGGTAGTGAGCCCCGGCAGCCACGACATGAGCACGCTACGCGGCTGGTGGGAAGAAGACCGGGTGCGCACCCAGCGCTTTTTCGAAACCATTTTGGGCCACTGGCGGCAGCTGGCGCCCTACTACGCCGAGCCCTGGGTTATCCGCGAAATGATAGTGCAGCACCTGCACTCGCCCGCCATGTGGGCCATCTTCCCGCTGCAAGACCTGCTGGCCATGGACAGCCATCTGCGCCGCGCCAACCCCCACGACGAGCAAATCAACGTGCCCAGCAACCCCCAGCACTTCTGGAAGTACCGCCTGCACCTGCCCCTAGAAGAGCTCAACGACGCCGTGGGCCTCAACGAGCAGCTGCACGCGCTGGTAGAAGAGAGCGGCCGGGGCCGCGTATACTAGCTCCTTAAATTAGTGATTAGCAGCCCGCGAGCTTTCGCGGGCTGCCCGGCAAAGGCCGCTCTTCGGAGCGGCCTTTTTTTGTGCCCGGTGCCGACGGCGGGCCGGCGGGCAGAGCCCGAATGGCTTGCCAGTGGCCCCCGGCGCCTGGTTGCCGGCCCCTAAACCCTGGCCATAAAGCCATGAGGCTGCGGCGGTTGGCTAACCCAAGCAAGGCCACTATGCGCCATAAGAATAGTACAATTTCATGGGTAACCTCAACCGCTATCACACATTGATAGCCAAAGTGTTATTCCATTCCAAAATCAGGAGCGGACACTAAAAATAATGATTTTGGTCACTTTTGGGGACTTTCCATGCACCGCCCCTCCCGCAAAAAGTACCAACCATCCTGGGCTAAATGACATTTTTTGGTCTCATCCTAAAAAATATTCAATATCAACTTCTATAAAACCACTTTTTAATCGATGTACATACTTCATTAAATACAATCTCTAAAATCTGGATTCAAGTCCATTTTTTAGTTTTGCACGGCAGAATACAGACCAGTACCACTATTAACTTCCTCTATTTTACTCTATTTACCTAATATGCCAACCCTCTTACATAGATGGCAAAGAACGGGGCGCACCGCCTTGCATACTTGGCTTAATGCTACTGCGGCGGCACTTGCCCGGCCAGCGCCACTCACCGCTTTGGTACAATCCAAGGGTTTTTTCGCGCTGGTAGCTTCGCTGCTTGGCGGGCTGGCTTTCGGACCGCCGGCCTGGGCCCAAGCCCCCAACTGCGCCGCCCTGAAAACGGGGGTCAATTTCGCCACTCGCACCTCGGGCGAAGACTGGCGCAACCGGGCCACCGAGCGGGTGCCCACGGCCGCTTCCTTTTCGCAGCTAGGCACCACCTACGCGGCAAACCCCGCCAATGCCAACGTAACCCTGACCACCGGCACCCTAAATGCCGGCCAAACGCTGGTTTGGTCCACGGCCTATGCCAGCAACGCTGGCTCCTCGACGGTGACGTTTAATTTCGGCCGCACCGTGTCGAATGTTACGGTTCAGGTCGATGACATCGACGCGGTATTTACGCCGGCCGGCATTTTGGGTGGGCTGCTGACCCCAAGCAACGGCTACACCGACGAGGTAACCTTTACGGGCACAAATGGCGGCACGGCGGTAGTACCGACCGTGGCCAAGGTGAACACGGCCTCGGCCTTCGTGGCCGTAACCAGCACGGCCACCAGCGCGGTAGCGACCGGCCAAACGGCGGCCGGCGACAATACCAGCGCCACCGATGCCTCGGTCGTGGCTACTTACGCCAACGTTACGTCCATCACGCTCCAGCTGCGCAACCCTACGGCGGCCGCCGTGGTGAACGGCCAGGCCGTGGGCATCAACGCCCTCACTTGGTGCCGCATCGTGCCCACGGCCGCCGACGTAAGCACGGGCCCGGTGCCGAGTACGCTGGCACTGGCCAACCTTAGCAGCCTGAGCGGCCAGGCCGACGGTACGCTGACCTACGTGCTGACCTCGGCCCCGACCCAGGGCTCGCTTTTCTACAACGCAACGGGCTCGACCTACGCCCCCCTCGCGGTGGGCCAGCCCCTGACGCCGGCCCAGGCGGCCAGCCTGCGCTACGCGCCCAACCCCGCCTTTCAGGGCACCAGCGCCACCTTCGGCTACCAGCTGCGGGATGAGGCCAGCCAGACCTCGAACACGGCGACCTACACCATTCCGCTTCAGTACGTGGCGCCCTGCGCTACGGCTACCAATACCCTGAGCTTCGCGACCCAGCCGGCGGGCGAAGACTGGAAGCTACACGCCGCCGTGGCCGTGCCGGCGGGCTCGACCGTGACCTCCGTAAGCTCGGGCGGCTACACCAGCGGCGCCACCAGCGTGTCGACGCTGCAAACCGGCAACGTAAACGGCGTGCAGTCGCTGGCCTGGACCAACCAATACACCAGCACCACGCCGGGCACGGGCAGCGCGCCCGGCGCGGGCCGCAGCTCGTCGGTCACGCTCACCTTCAGCCGGGCCGTGTCCAACCTCACCCTGCAGGTGCAGGACATCGATTTTCAGGGCGGCAGCTTCACCGACCAGGTGGTGTTTAGCGGGGCCAACGGCGCTACCAGCGTGACGCCCACGCTGGTGGCCGCCAACCCCAACACCGGCTCGGTGCTGGTGAGCGGCAACACGGCCACCGGCCGCGACTACAACACCAGCAACGGCACCGACGGCACCGTCACCGTGTACTTCCCCGCCGCCATTACGACCCTCACCATTACGTATAGCAACGTTACTACTTCGCCCACCATCAGCACGAGCCAAGGCATCGGCATCGACAACCTCAGCTGGTGCCGCCTGGCGCCCACGGCCAACCCCGTCACCACGACCCCCGTGCCGAGCACGGCCCCGCAGGCAGGCATCAACAGCCTGAGCGGCACGGCCGACGGCACGGGCATCGCCTCGTACCTCATCGCGAGCCTGCCGGCCACTGGCTCGCTGCTCTACAACAACAACGGCACGTATGGCGCGGTAGCCCTCAACCAAACGCTGAGCGCCGCCCAGGCGGCCAGCCTGCGCTACGCGCCTAACGCCGCTTTTCAGGGCTCTAGCACCACCTTTACCTACCGCGCCATCGACGACGCGAGCGTGACCTCGACCAACACGGCCACCTATACCATTCCGCTGCAATACAACCTACCCTGCGCTACCACCCCGCGCACGTTTGACTTCACGACCCGCACGGCCGGCGAAGACTGGAAACTCCGGCCCGGCGTGCCCGTAGCCGCGGGTGCCACCACCACCATCAGCTCGGGCGGCTACACCACCAGCGCCACCACGACTTCGACCTTCGCCATCGGCGCGCTCAACAGCAATACGCTGTTCTGGAACAACGACTACTCGGGTGCGGGCCGCACCTCCTCAGTCACGTTTACCTTCAGCCGGCCCGTGGCCAACTTCTCGGTGCAGGTGCAGGACATCGACGCCAGCGGTACCGCTTTCACCGACGTGGTCACGTTTGCCGGGGCCAATGGCGGCACCAGCGTAACTCCCACGCTGGTAGCGGCTAACCCTGGCGCGGGCATCGTGAGCATCAGCGGCGCCACGGCCACGGGCCGCACCAACACCGAAAGCACGGTCGATGGCACCGTGACGGCTTACTTTCCCAGCCCCATCACCACCCTGACCCTTACCTACGCCAACGGCACGGCCGACGCCGACCCCGGCAACCAAGCCGTGGGCATCGATTTGCTGAGTTTTTGCCGCTTGGCCCCCGTGGCCAGCAACGTTACCAACGGCAGCCGGCCCGCCGGGCAGAGTGCCACGCCCACCAACGGCCTCAGCGCCAGCAGCCCCGATGGCAACATCGTTTCCTATACCGTTACCGTAGTGCCGCCCGCTTCGCAGGGCATTTTCTTCTACAACAACGCGGGCACGGCCACGGCCCTGGCCGCCAACCAAACGCTGACGCCCGCCCAGGCGGCCCAGCTGACTTTTGCGCCGGCCGCCGGCTTTAGCGGCACGGCCAGCCTTGCGTATTTCGCCACCGACGACGCCGGCGCCGCGAGCAACCCGGCTACCAATGCCGTGCCCGTGGCCAACCCCGGCGCGGCCGGCACCCCGGCCGCCTGCGCCACCCCCGGCAAAGACGGCTCCCCCACGCTTTTGGCCAACCCCAACACCTACTACCCGGCCACGGCTTCGGCGGCGGCGGGCGCTACCAGCCTCACGGTGGGCGCGGGCACGCCCGGCAGCCCGGCGGCGGCCAGCACCATCTCGAAGGGCGACCTGCTGCTGGTAATCCAGATGCAGGGCGCGGACATCGACTACTCGAACACGGACAGCTACGGCGACGGCGTGGCCGGCGGCGGCGCCAGCGGCAACCTGCCCGCTAATTTTCAGGCCGGCACCTACGAGTACGTGGTCGCCACCAACGCCACGCCCATTGCCCAGGGCACGGGCGGCACCATCACGCTGGCTTCGGCCCTGCTGAACAGCTACGTGAGCGCGGCGGCTTCGGCCACGGCCGGCCCCCGCACCTTCCAGGTAGTGCGCATTCCGCAGTACGGCAACCTCACGCTGGGCGGCACCCTCACGGCCCTGCCCTGGAACGGCAGCGTGGGCGGCATTTTGGCCCTCGACGTGGCCGGCCAAACCAACTTCAGCGGCAACCTTATCGACGCTTCGGGCCGTGGCTTTCGCGGCGGTGGGGGCCGCACCCAGGCCACGGCCGCCGGCACCAATGCTGACTACGCCACCGGCCTCACCCTCGACGCCCACGCCCAGAAGGGCGAAGGCACGGCCGGCACCCCGCGCTACGTGAATGTGCCCGCCACCCCCAACGACGCCACCACCAACGCCACCCTCAACACCACCGTGGAGGGCTACCCCGGCGGCTCGGGCAGCCGCGGCGCCCCCGGCAACGCCGGCGGCGGCGGCAACAACAACATCGATAACGCCGGCGGCGGCGGCGGCGCCAACGGCGGCGATGGCGGCCGGGGCGGCAATAAGTTTGCCGGCACCAGCGAGCCCGTGGGCGGCGAGCCGGGCATCAGCTTTGGCCCCGTGAGCAGCGCCCGCCTGGTACTGGGCGGCGGCGGCGGCGCGGGTACCACCAACAACAACACCGGCACGCCCGGCGGCGGTGCGGCCAGCAGCGGCGCGGCGGGCGGCGGCCTAGTGCTGCTGCGCACCGGCACCATCGCGGGCGCGGGCACCATCCAGGCCAACGGCGGCAGCGCCAACACCAGCGTGGCCGACGACGGCAGCGGCGGCGGCGGCGGGGCCAACGGGGGCACCGGCGGCCGCGGCGGCAACAAGTTTGCCGGCAGCAACGAGCCCGTGGGCGGCGAGCCGGGGGCAGCTTTTGGCCCCGTGAGCAGCACGCGCCTGGTACTGGGCGGCGGCGGCGGCGCGGGCAGCACCAACAACAACACCGGCACGCCCACCAACGGCGCGGCCAGCAGCGGCGCGGCGGGCGGCGGCATTGTGCTGCTGCGCACGGGCACCGTGGCGGGCGCGGGCAGCATCGTGGCCAACGGCGGCAGCGCCAATACCAGCGTGGCCGACGACGGCAGCGGCGGCGGCGGCGCGGGCGGCTCCATCCTGCTCACGGCCCAGAACCCGGCCGGCCTGAACGGCGTTACCCTGGCCGCCAACGGCGGCACCGGCGGCTCGAACACGGGCAGCGCCAGCGGCAACGGCCCCCACGGCCCCGGCGGCGGCGGCGGCGGCGGCGTAGTGCTCGCCAATGGCCCGGTAGCTAGCGCCTCGGCCGCGGCCGGGGCCAACGGCACCACCCGCAACGGCGGCACCAGCATCGCCTACGGGGCGGCGGCCGGCGCGGCGGGCATCGTGAACACCCAGATTATCAACGCCATCGCGGGCACTACGGTGGGCACTACCTGCGCCGCCGATGTCACGACCTCCATCACCGGCCCGGCTACCCTCACGCCGGCCCAGCCCTCGGGCACCTACACCGTGACCTTCGCCAACGAAGGCCCGGCCATGGCCGCCACCGTGGCCCGCACCGTGACCCTGCCCTCGGGCGCGACCAACATCTTCGTAAACGGCGCGGCTTACATGCCCACGATGGCCAACACCATCGACTTCGGCACGGCCGCCTCGATGGCCAGCGGGGCCACGAGCAGCTTCACGTTCAGCTTCACCCCGGCCACCACGGCCACGGGCACGCAGAGCATCACGAGCAACGTAACCACCGTGAGCGGCCAGGGGGCCGACGGGGCCCCCAACGCCTCGGCCATTCTGGCCACGGTGCCGCCGGTGGCCGATGTAGCGGCCACCATCGTGCCCGGCGCGGCCGTGCCGGCTGGCACGCTGGCCTCGGCCAGCACGCCGCCTTCGTTCACGGCTACTTTCAGCAACAACGGTCCGGCCAGCGCGCTGGGCATGACGGCCACGGTGCAGCTGCCCAAGAACCTGACCAACGTAACGGCCTCGGGCGGCGGCGTGTACGACGCGGCCACCGGCCTGGTGTCCTACGCCGGCCTCACGGGCCTGCCCAACGGCGGCAGCCTGGTATCGTTTATCAAGTTCGATGCCCCGGCCACCGGGCCGGTAATGGCCACGGCCAGTGCCACCACCACCTCCAGCGAAGCCGGCCAGACGGCCAACAACCGCCAGACGATGGGTTTGACCCTGACGCCGGCCTTTGACCTGGCCACCAGCCTCAGCGGCCCCACCACCAGCGTGGTCGGCGACCTCGTAACCCTGGCTTTCACGACCAGCAACAACGGCCCGAGCGCCGCCACTACTGTGGTGCAAACCGCCCAGCTAGCTTCCGGCCTCAGCAACGTGTACGTAAGCAACGGCGGCTACTACAACGCCAGCGCCAGCGCTACCAGCGTGACATACAACGGCGTAACCTACAGCGTGCCGGCCGGCGGGGTAATTTACCCGCCGCTGGCCAGCCTGCCCG
>JAKONR010000253.1 GCA_022701825.1 Hymenobacteraceae bacterium
CAGGAGCTGGCCCAGGTCGGGCGCACCCTCTTTGCCCTGGCCGGGAGCCTGGCGCAGGGCGCTGTGGCCCCGGCCGCCCAGGCCCTGGAGGCGGTGCTGGCCCGCCTGCTGCCCGTGGCCCTGGAGCAGGTGCCGCGTCCAAGCCCCTTTTCGGAGCAGAAATGGCACGCCGGGCAAACGGCGAACACGCCGATGGAGCATACACTATCAATATTAGCGCCGTACGGCTCAAGTTAGGCCGTACCTATTTTAATGAGGGAAAACGACGCAGAAAGGAGTTCATAGCGAAGGTGACACCGCTACTGGTCGCCACGAGCTACCCGCAAGAGCAGCGTAATATCGTTGTTGATGCAATGCAAGAGGAGCTACGCGACGACATACAAGCAATGTTGCTGGTAGTGAGACAGCATCCCAGTGCTTGGGCTGCTATTGACGCGCTAACTGGTCTTAGCGTAGCGGAAAAAGACAAATTGGAACGCAACATTCTCCATTGTATCGAACAGGGGGAGCGCGAAATAGCTAATCAGCCTATGAATACACTCCGAAACTAAGTTTGATACTTTACATTTGAACTTGCTTTTCTTCTTTCTCATTTCTCAAATGATGCTCTCTGCCACCCAATTACTACTAGCGTTTCAGCAATTCTGCCAAACGCTGCCCACGCCGTTGGGGAGCCTCGAACCACTGGACGACACGGTAGATATGCAAGAGGCGCTGGGAGCAAAAGGGGCATTATTTGAGCCCATTGCCCAAGAGAAGACCGGTGGATTCGTTGCTTTCTGGCAGGAGCCCGGTATTGCCTCTTCTAATCGTCCCATTGTGTGGCTATCTGGAGACGGAGCACCCATCGCGACATGCGCCAATTCCTTGGAGGATTTTCTGTCTGTGCTACCCTATGGAACCGGGCTCATTTGTGGCGTATTGAATGCCATCGAAAATCACCGGGATAGTCCCACGCTTTTTCGTGCTCCTGCCGAAGTTTATCCGCCTGCGGTAATAGCCGAAAAGCTAGCGTCAACGGCTGATTCCCCAGCTTTCATTGCCTATAAGGAATGGCTGGCTAAAGTAGCGGATTTGCCACTTGCTCAAGACCCAGTAGTCGTGATAACCCAAGCTTTTGCCAGCCACCAGGATGTAGCGGTTTGGCTTGATGTATAGAGATGAGCTAGAAACCCATAACTACAGCTGCCGACGGAGTTCGACGTGGCGGGGGTGCTGCTGCTGGGCCTGACCTACGCGCAGCTGCGCCCCAGCTGGTGCAGCGCCTAGGCGCGCCGGCCGTGGCCGGGCTCGAAACCGGGGCCGGCCTGCTGGCCACCCTGGCCACGCAAGGCCCACGCGCCGCCGGCCGGGAGCTGCTGGCCCTGGGGCAGGACCTGGCCGCCGAGTTGTTCAAGCTGCTCTCCCCGGCCGGGGCCGTCTTCTCAGCCCTCGAAAAATCTACACCACGATTGTTTTCTTCCTCGAAAAGGCCGCCCGCATCCAAGCCGTGCTCGGCACGCTGGTCGAGTCGCCCTGGGCCAGACGGGGCCGGCGGCGGCCAAGGTGGAGGCCGTACTGGCGGGGCTGGTGCCCGCATCGTCGAGATGCTAAAGGAGGAATTGAGGCTGGATATAGCAGCCATGCTTCGGGTTATCCAGCCTGATAACCCAGCAGCTTGGACGGATATTAATGGCTTAGGACTGACTGAAACGGTGCGCGACCAGCTACAGGATACGATAATTGCGCGCATTAAACAGGGAGAGAGAGTTGCAAAACCAATTAATGGCTCAGTTACGTGCCGGCTCGTAGCACGCGTATCTTGCCTACTCATCAGTTGTTTCATAACACTTAATCATCCCAGTACGCCATGCGTTCTACTCCGGATTTATTAGCCGATTTCGCGGCATTCTGCGCTACTGAGGCAACCCTTGAAAACGAGCAGGGTCCATTTGCGGACTTCGAGTGGCTAGCGGCCGGCGAAGCCGAGTTTCTGCCCGAGCTAGTTGGCTCAGCAGAAAAAGCAGCCGCTTTCGAACCGCTCGGGCAAAACGGGGCTGGTTGTGTTATTGCTTTCTGGCGTGACCCTGCCCAACCCGAATCCGAACGGCCTCTCGTATGGCTCGACAGCGAGGGCAGTCCTCAAGCTGTAGTCGCAAACTCCCTGGCTGAGTTACTCACGTTGCTGCCCTACGATACGGTGCTGCTGTACAATGCCTCGGTAGCCAATGAAGACCACTGGCGAAAGCCGACTAGGAGAAAACCTCCTACCGAGGAGTTTTCTACCGCCGATGTTGAGTCACTGCTTATCCGAAGCCAACAGCGTAATCCTAGCCAACGTCGGTACACGCGATGGTTGATGAAGGTTGCTGGTCTTCAGGTATCTGCGGACCCGATGGCTTTGATTGAGCAGGCATATCGGTCTCACACCCGCTTGCAGGACTGGATAAGTCAATAAGTAGGCGCAACGGGCGCAGCTGAGCCTACACCACCATCGTCTTCTTCCTGGAGAAGGCCGCCCGCCTCCAGGCCGTGCTGACGACGCTGGTCGAGTCGCTCTGGCCCATTGCCCTGGGCCAGACCGGGCCGGCGGCGGCCGTGCTGGCGGGGCTCGTGCCGCTGGCCTTGGGCTTCGTGGCCGACTTCATCGGCCTGAGCGGGCTGACCGCGGCCGTGAAGAGCCAATTGGAGCGCGTACGTGCCCTCGTCAATAAGCTCGTTGAGCGCCTGTTGAGAAAGGTAATGAAAATGGCCGGTAAGCTTGCGAGCAGGGTCAGCAGGTGGCGAGTAAGGCTACTAATGCGGCTAAAGGCTTCTTCGGCGTGCGTACGAAAGTAGATGGCGGGCCCGACGAGCGACATAATCTCTCTTTTCTACAGCAGGATGGCAAAAGCACGCTCATTATAGAAAGTACACCGACCGACATCCGCCGCTTTTTAGTGGCGTACGTGAAGGAACACGATATTCGGCCGCCCTCTCCACGCTATGCGGAAGTAGAAGGAGTTCGTAATCTACCGCGGACATATCAGCCGCTGTATGACCAATTAGAGGCAATGGGTGCGGACAACTCAAAGGCGGTTCCTATTCATAGCGCACTGCTAGCCAAGAATATGGAGTTGTCAAGCCTGCTTAAGGTGTTATTTCATAACGCTAGACCATCTAATAAAAGTAGCTTGGCCAAAAAGCTGGAGCGCCACCGCCTAGAAGGATTGACGGGTAATTACGGTAATCGCCCCGAGATAATAGACGACGAACTAACGTATGACCACCAACCCCAAAAAGGGGTACTAAAAGCCGCTGCCCGGATAACCGTGAACGATGGCTCCTTATTGTTTGCTCCCAACAGTGCCCTAGCCCTGCGGGCAGCCGAAAATCAGACGCCAGCCGGCTACGCTATTAACTTATCTGTTCCGCGCCACGAAGCTGGTCGTACGTTTAAGAAGCAAGAACCAATTACTTTAGTCATGCAGGCTGCCGAGCCCATTGCTATAGGAAGAGGCTCCCAGCAGCAAAAACGCCAGCGAATAGTTGGCCTTTTCAGGCAGGAATTGCAAGCCGACGCCCAGCAAATGGAGGCAATAGTTAATGATTTGAACCATGCGACCGCGTGGTCCGATATTGACAAGCTAATTGCAAGTGGCCAACTGACTGATAAGCAGGGCAACGACCTCAAACGGCAAATAGCGGCCCGCATCTTGCAGGAAGAGCGGGAATTGCGCACACAACCCATGAATCTGGCTTGAGCGAGTGGACGGCCGCGCCGAAAATAGATTTAGTCACCAGGCAGACCCGGTAATCCCGCAACTCACGCAGGTTGTTTTTGGAGACTCATTTTTTCTACTTTCTCTTCCCACGCTTGTTTTATGACTCCTCTCACTGATTCTGCCTTACGGCAGGCATTCGACATTCTTTGCCAAACGACAACGGATATAAGTGATTTCGAATGGGTGTCTTTCCAGGATGGCAGGCAGCTTTACACTAG
>JAKONR010000263.1 GCA_022701825.1 Hymenobacteraceae bacterium
AGCTTTTCCTGCACGTAGAGGTTCACGGCGCTGGCCACGCCCACGCAGCCCAGCAGCAGCGCCACGAAGGCCACCAAGCTCAAAAACCGGGTGAGGTCGCGGAAGGCGCGGCCGGTTTGCTGCTGCCGGCTGGCCACGGTATCGGAGTCTATATTGGCCTGCTCTAGCCTGGCTTCCAGCGGCTTAATGGTAGCCGCCACGTCGGTGCCGGGCGCAAACTGGTAGTAGGTGCGGTATTGCACCCGGCTGCCGGGCTTGATGAGATTGGTTTGCGCCAGCAGGCTTTTGGGGATGAAAACCTTTGGGGCCACGGCCGCGCTGAAGCCGGTTTGGCCCGGCGTGCTCAGTACGCGGCCCACGATGGGTAAAGTCAGCGTGCCTACCTTCACCGAGTCGCCCACGCTAGCGTTGAACTGCACCAGCAGCACGTCATCGACTAGCGCGCCCGCGCTTTTTCCGGCCTTGAACTGCGCGCTGGCGGCGGCGGGCTCCGTTTTCCACTCGCCGTAGTAGGGGAAGCCCGCGCCCAGCGCCCGCACTTGCGCCAGCCGCACATCCTGGGTGCGCGGAAACGAAACCAGCGACGCAAACGAGGCTTCGTCGCTGCGCGTGCGGCCCAATTTTTCCAACATAGGGGCAATTTTGGAGTCGAAGGGCTGGCTCGACGAGAGCACCAAATCGGCACCCAGCAACTCGCGCGCCTGCCCGCCGATGCTGCGCGCCAGGTTATCGCCAAACGAATTGATGCCCACCAGCGCCGCGATGCCCAGCACGATGCTCGACATAAACAGCGCTAGGCGCGAGCGGCTGCGGCGCGAGTCGCGCCAGGCCATGCGAAAAAGCCAGGGAAAATTGGTCATGAATGAAAACAGCGCTGGGCGCGAAACAAAAACTTGAAAAAGCCGCGATAAGCTGGCCCTAGATTTGCGAGGCCGCGGCCGACCCGTTGCGTATCGGGCACTCTAAAACCACTTTTTTTGATGAAAGCTTACTCCTGGCTGCTCGCCCTGGCTTTGCCCTTTGCCCTGACCAGCGCCGCCCCCAACGCGGGCCCCGGCCTGCTCTGCCGCGATGGCGAAACGAACCTGCTCTCGTTTACGACGAAAAACGGTAAGTCGGTGTCGCTCTGCGTGGGCGCGGCCAACAAGTACCTGGTGTACCGCTACGGCACGCCCACCCAAACCGAGTTGCAATACCCGCCCGCGCTCGACGCCAGCAGCTGGGACAAATTCACCGTCACCAACTATCGCAAGCCCGCTACCGACAAGCCCAACTCGGCCGAAGACCTGCACCGCCTGGTCTTCAAAAACGGCAACGTAACCTACACCATCTACGACGACACCTCCGATGCCAACGGCCACGTGTGCGGCGTCGGCGTCACGGTGCCCGGCAAAAAAGAGGTGTTTATGCAAGGCAATTTGAAATCGGTAACGGGCCAACTGGCTGATTTTTCGAGCTACCACCGCTAGGGTATAAAAAGCTGTTTAGGAAGTCACCGGACCGTCATGCTGAGCGCAGCGCAGCATGACGGACGACTTCTGGGCTACTACACTACCCGGCCGCCTCTCATACGCATCACGCGCTGGGTTTTGGCGGCCAGCTCCAGGTCGTGCGTCACGAGTACCAGCGTGGTACCGGCTTCCTTGTTGAGGTCAAAAAGCAGGCCCTGTACCGTTTCGCCAGTGTCGGGGTCGAGGTTGCCGGTGGGCTCGTCGGCAAAGAGGATGGCCGGGCGGTTGGCAAAGGCGCGGGCCAGGCTCACGCGCTGCTGCTCGCCGCCCGAAAGCTGGGCGGGGTAGTGGTGCCCGCGCTCGCCGAGGCCCACCCGCTCCAGCAGGCCCTGCGCCACCTTCGCCACGTTGCGCTCGCCGCGCAGCTCCAGCGGCACCTGCACATTTTCGAGGGCCGTGAGGGTGGGCAACAATTGAAAATTCTGGAAAATAAAGCCTACGTGCTGGTTGCGCACCGCCGCCCGCTGGTCTTCGCTGAGGCTGTCGAGCTTGATGCCTTGCAGTGTGACGCTGCCGCTGCTGGCGCGGTCGAGGCCCGCGCAGAGGCCCAGCAGCGTGGTTTTGCCGCTGCCCGACGGGCCGACGATGGCAAACGTATCGGCGGGCTGAAGGCTGAAGCTGACTTCGTGCAGCACCGTGAGCTGGCGGCCGGCGCTGGTGTAGGTTTTGGTGAGGTTTTCGACGTGGAGGCTGGTCATCTGGTAGTAGAAGAGAAGGCGCGGAAAAACGCCCGTCATGCTGACGAAGGAAGCATGTTGTCAGGGCCTTTTCACCCCAACGCCACGCAACGAGCAAGATGCTTCCTTCGTCAGCCTGACACTCCCTTGAAAGGGTAAAAGCTTTTTGGAAAGAAAAACGTCTTCCCAAACGTTATAGGCTACGTAGGACGCACAACCCCGGCCTATATTTTCGCCCGTTTTTGCCTTTCTTCCTATGAAGTACCTCCCAGGCAGCGCCCTGCTGCTGGCCCTGCTGGCCGCCGGCTGCCACTCCGATACCACCGACACCAAAGCCACCGCCGCTGCCCCGCCCGCGCCCGAAGCCCCGGCCGCCAAGTCGCAGGCCGCCATTCTGTTTTTTGGCGACAGCATCACGGCCGGTCTGGGCGTGGAGCCCGACGAAGCCTACCCGGCGCTGATTGAAAGTAAAGTCGATTCGCTAAAACTGCCCTACACGGTCGTTAATGCCGGCCTCAGCGGCGAAACCAGCGCCGGGGGTAAGTCGCGCGTGAATTGGGTGCTGAGCCGCCAGCCGGTGAGCCTATTTGTGCTGGAGCTGGGCGGCAACGATGGCCTGCGCGGCCTGCCCCTCGCCGATACCCGCCAGAATTTGCAAGCCATTATTGATACCGTGCGGCAGAAAGCCCCGCAGGCCAAAATAGTGCTCGCCGGGATGCAGATTCCGCCCAATATGGGCCCGGCCTACGCCGCCGAGTTCAAGCAGCTCTACGCCGACCTCGCCGCCCAAAACAAGCTCACGCTCATCCCCTTTCTACTCGAAAACGTGGGCGGCATCGCCAAGCTCAACCAGCCCGACGGCATTCACCCCACGCCCGAAGGCCATAAACTGGTGGCTCGCACCGTGTGGCGCACCGTGCAGCCTTTGCTGTAATATCGCGGCATGCAAATTCCCCTCATCGAAACGGCGCGGCTGCGGCTGCGCGGCCACTACCCCAGCGACCTGGCCCCCGCAGTAGCCATGTTTCAGGAGCCGCAGTTTTATCAGTACCTGGCCGGCCACCCGCTGCCCGAAGAGGAGGTGTGGACCAAGCTGCTGCGCCACATGGGCGCGTGGTACCTGTGCGGCTACGGCTTCTGGGCCGTCGAAGAAAAGGCTACGGGTCAATACATTGGGGCTGTAGGTTTTGGTGAGTGGCAGCGCGATATCACGCCTTCGCTCAAGGGCTTCCCCGAAGTGGGCTGGGTGCTAGCGCCCCACACGCACGGCCGGGGCTACGCCCGGGAGGCAGCGCAAGCAGCCCTGACCTGGGGCGACGCGCACTTGCCGCAGGCCCGCACCGTCTGCCTCATCGACGTGGGTAATGCGGCTTCGCTACACCTGGCGGCCAAGGTCGGCTACCGGGAAATCGACCGGGTACGCTATAAAAATATCCCCGTCGTGCTGCTGGAGCGCTGGGCAGCGGGCTGTAGCGCGGACTTTTAGTCCGCGAGTGTTTGTAGGTATATACTCGCGGACTGAAAGTCCGCGCTACACTAAATAACCCGCCCGCCGTCCACGTTCACTTCATCGCGCAGCAGGTCGAGGTTGCGGTAGGCGAGGGGGCGGCCTTCGCCAGTGCTTAGGGTAGGTAGGGCGCCCAGCTGCGCGATGTCGAGGGTAAGCCGCGTCAGCTTGCGCTCGCCGAGGTACACGGCCACGGGGCGCGCTTGGTGCTGGGTGGCGTAGCCCACCAGGGCCTGGTCGATTTCCTGCAAAATGCTGCTCATAGAGAGATGAGCCTGAGGCGAAAGCAAGCCGCAGTCTAAGTAAAAAATCCGCATTTATCCAACCCCTGCGTAAGGTGTGCGCCGACCCGTTCCGACCTTTACCGCTACGTATGACTACTGCTTCTGCCTCCGCCGGCCCGGCCCGGCCCATCGGTATTTTCGACTCTGGTATCGGCGGCCTCACCGTGGCCCGCGCCGTGGCCCAGCGTCTGCCCCACGAGCGGCTGGTGTATTTTGGCGACACCGCCCACCTGCCCTACGGCGAGAAAAGCACGGCCGCCATCCAGGCCTACGCCGTCAAAATCTGCGATGTGCTGCTGCGCCAGCACTGCAAGCTTATCCTCATTGCCTGCAACTCGGCCAGCGCCGCTGCCTACGAGCTGGTGCGCGAGTACGTAGGCTCGAAGGCGCAGGTAGTGGGCATGATAGACCCCGTGGCGCAGCACATCGGCCAGCACTACGCCGGCCGCCCGGTGGGCCTCATCGGTACCAAGCAAACCGTCAGTTCCAACGCTTATCGCAAGAAAATCGACCAACTCGACCAGGGCGTGGAGCTACACGCCCTGGCCACGCCGCTGCTCATCCCGATGATTGAGGAAGGCTTTTCCGAAGGCCGCGTGTCGGAAGAAATCATCCGCGCCTACCTCGCCCACCCCGCGCTGCAAGGCATCGACGCGCTGCTGCTGGCTTGCACCCACTTTCCCCTCATCCGCCCCCAAATCGAGGCTTATTACCGAGGTCAGGTGGCCGTGCTCGACCCCTCCGACGTGGTGGCCGCCACCGTGGCCGAGGCCCTGGCCGCCCGCCAGCTACTGGCCGTAGCTACTGCCGTCGCGCCGCTGCACCATTTCTACGTTAGCGATTTCACGCGCTCATTTGAGGAAAGCACGCGTATCTTTTTTGGCCACGAAGTGCAGCTGGAGCACTACCCGCTGTGGGAGTAGGGTTGACGTAAGCAGCCTAAAGTCAAGCAATTGGGCTGCTGCGCCATGGCTCGTTGGGCTTCCTGGCGGGCTACCCGCTACCGAGCTACGTCTTGCCCGATACTAGTATTTCGCAGGTAGCGGTGGCCTGTTGTTTTTGGTAGGCTGCGCAGTGGCCGCCTTCGCAGGCCTGGCCGCGTTGCTAATGCCGGTGTTGGATAAAAAGCTACTAGTGGCAAAAGTGCGTTAGTAGCTTTTTTGGCCTCGCTGGGGCGCTGGTGTCCAAACCCGCGCCCTACTATACTTCTTAGTATTCCAACGACACTATCGCAAGCGTCCCGCATCCCTTTGGCCTGGTAATGCGGCCTGCTACCGGCGATAGGCCCACGCCCATACCACCGCTGCAGGACTACGACCCGGCCGCAGCATACGGAAGGGGAGTAGTCGTCGGCTTCGTGGTGGACGAAGCCGACGAGGTGCACCGTGCCAAAGTGACCCGCAGCCTGGGCCACGGCTGCGATGAAGAAGCGCTACGAGTTGCCAGCGGCTTGCCGACTTTCCAGAACAGTGCCGCAGTGCCCGTGCAGCCAACCTGGGTATTCTCTCTTTGTGCGCCCGAAAGCTCAGGGTAAGCAGCCAAAAAAGCCTCTTACACTACCGTGTAAGAGGCTTTTTTGGCTGCCTTATTATAAGTTATACTGAGAAGCTTTCGCCGCAGCCGCACGAGCGCGAAGCGTTTGGGTTGTGAAACTGGAAGCCCTTGCCATTCAGCCCATCCGAAAAATCGAGCTCGGTGCCGGCCAGGTAAAGGAAACTTTTCATGTCAACCACCACGCGTACGCCCTTGTCCTCAAATTCTTGGTCCATCGGCCGCATTTCGTTGTCAAAATCCAGCTTGTAGCTCAGGCCCGAGCAGCCGCCGCCGGCCACTGAGGCCCGCAGGCGGTAGCTGGCATCAAGCTGAGAATCGTGAATCAGGTGCTCAATTTTATCTTTGGCTTTGTCCGAAACAGTTATCATATAGCTAGTTGGCTGGTGCTGGTAGAAAAGGGTAGCCGCCGAGTTTATTAGCAAAGCGGGCGGTGCTAGGATAACAAAGATAACACTAAGAAGGATTCTAAATAGCGTAAAAAAGTAAAAGCCGTTGCCCATCGGGCAACGGCTTTTTGGCTTCGAAAAAGGAGTGCTACTCCGCTTTCTAAGCTTAGTGGTGCGATTTTTCCAACTCCAAAGCTGGCAAACCATTTTTCACGCGGTAGTCATTGATAGCCATTTTGATGGCATCCTCAGCCAGTACCGAGCAGTGAATTTTCACGGGCGGCAAGGCCAGTTCTTCCACGATTTCCATGTTGTCGATGGCCAGGGCCTCATCCACCGTCTTGCCTTTCAGCCACTCGGTAGCCAGGCTCGACGAGGCGATGGCCGAGCCGCAGCCGAAGGTCTTGAACTTGGCGTCGGTGATGGTATTGGTGGTTTCATCCACCTCGATTTGCAGGCGCATTACGTCGCCGCACTCGGGGGCGCCAACGAGGCCGGTGCCCACCGTTTTTTTGCTTTTGTCCAGCGTGCCCACGTTGCGGGGGTTGCTGTAATGGTCGATTACCTTATCGGAGTAAGCCATGAGTTGTTGAATTATGAATTAAAAATTAGGAATTATGAATTGAAAAACCAGAGCTACGAAGAGCCGCGAAAACGACGGCTCAATTCATAATTCCTAATTTTTAATTCATAATTGAAACCCTAGTGTTCCGCCCACTCGATGGTGTTGAGGTCGATGCCTTCCTTGTGCATCTCCCACAGCGGCGACATTTCGCGGAGCTTGGTGACGGCTTCCTTTACGTGGTTGATGGCGTAAGCGATTTGCTCGTCGGTGGTGAAGCGGCTCAGGCCAAAGCGCAGGCTGCTATGGGCCAAGTCATCGCTCAGGCCTAGGGCCTTAAGCACGTAGCTGGGCTCTAGCGAAGCGCTGGTGCAGGCCGAGCCCGACGATACGGCCAGGTCTTTTACGCCCATCATCAGGCCTTCGCCTTCCACGTATTTAAAGCTGATGTTGGCCACGTGCGGCAAGCGGTGCTCTACCGAACCGTTTACGTAGCTTTCTTCCAGCGTCAGCAGCTCTTTTTCGAGCTGGTCGCGCAGCTTGCTGAGGCGCTCGGCATCGGCCCCCATTTCGAGGCGGGCCAGTTCGCAGGCCTTGCCGAAGCCCACGATACCGGGCACGTTGAGCGTGCCCGAGCGCATGCCGCGCTCGTGGCCGCCGCCGTCCATCTGGGCAGTTACTTTCACGCGTGGGTTTTTGCGACGCACGTAGAGCGCACCCACGCCCTTGGGGCCATACATTTTGTGGGCTGTGAAGGCCATCAGGTCGATGCCATCGGCGAGCACGTCGACCGGGATTTTGCCCACGGCCTGGGTGCCGTCGGTCATGAACAGCGCGCCGTGCTTGTGGGCGATGGCGGCGATTTCGCGGATGGGCTGGATGGTGCCCGTCTCGTTGTTGCCGTACATGATGGTCACCAGAATGGTCTGGGGCGTCATGGCGGCCTCCAACTCGTCGAGGCTAATGAGGCCCTGCTCGTTCACGGGCAGGTAAGTCACCTTGCCACCAAGCTTCTCGATGTGCTTGCAGGTATCGAGCACCGCTTTGTGCTCGGTAGTGGTGGTGATGACGTGGTTGCCACGCTGGCTGTACATCTCAAACACTCCTTTGATGCCCAGGTTGTCGCCCTCGGTAGCGCCGCTGGTGAAGATAATCTCCTTAGGGTCGCAGTTGATGAGCTGGGCAATTTGGGTGCGAGCGTTGTCCACGCCCTCTTCGGCCGCCCAGCCAAAGGGGTGGTTGCGCGAAGCCGCGTTGCCGAAAACGTCGGTCAGGTAGGGCATCATGGCCTCCAGCACGCGCGGGTCGAGCGGCGTGGTGGCGTTGTTGTCCAGATAGATAGGTAGCTTAAGCATGGCGCTGGGCTGGAT
>JAKONR010000267.1 GCA_022701825.1 Hymenobacteraceae bacterium
AGGCGCGGCCGGGCTTCCACCAGGTTTGGTCGCGCTGGAAGAAGAGTCCGATGCCGCTCAGCGTCATGCCCGGCTGGCGGTCGAGCCAGGGGTTGTGCACGAACACGTGGTACACCAAGCGGTTGACGCCCAGCGCGTAATTGCGGTCCTGCAAGGCTTTGAGCATGCCTGGGTGCTCGTCCCAAGCCAGTTTTAGCTCGGTGAAGGCTTCGGCCTGCACGATATTCTTGCCGTAGATGTGGGCGCCCGAAACGGCGTCGAGCATGTCGTTGGGCTTATCGTGGGTGGGGCTGCGCAGCCAGAATTCGCCCATCGGTACGTCGGCGTGCTGGTAGTGCAGCAGGCCGTCGCTCACCATGGTGGGCGCGATAGCTTCGGCCGAAAACGTGCAGCCCTTGGCGTGCGCCAGGTCGCGCAGCGTCACGTAGAACTTGTCGTTCACCAGTTCCGCAATGGTCTGGCGCACATCGGCGAGTACCCGCTCCGACTGGTCGGCACTGGCCAGGGGCACGCCGGCCATCACGGGCAGCCAGGGCAGCAGGTCGTAGCCGCGCCGCGCCCGGAACTCGGCCGGGAAGTTCGCCGACCAGTTCTGCGAGCCGCACTCCCAGCTGTCGACGTGAAACACCTTGAGCACCCGCGCCGCCAGCTCCGGCCCGCCCTGCCGCACCGCTTCGCCAAACCATTTATCGAACTGCAAACTCACGGCGGCGGGGTTGAACTTGTCGCATTCCAGCCCGCGCCCGCCGCCGCCGGTGGTGTTAATTTGGCCGGTGCTGGTGTGGCCCATGCGCAGGATGGTCCAGCGGCCGGGCGGCGCGGTCCAGGTCAGGCGGCCGGTGGCGTCGAGCTTGTCGGTGAGGTTGATGACTTGACTTAGCGGCACGCATTGCGCATCGGGCACCTGCGTAGCGGTGGTGCGCTCACTCACGCGCCACACGTCGCCGTTTTTGCCCTCGAACTGGTGAATACGCGCCGCGCCCGAAAGCTGAATTTCCGACACTTTCAGCGACTGCTTCCACTTGGCCGCGTCGAGGTCCTCAGCGCCCGGCTCAGAGCCGGCGGGGTCGTACAGGAAGCGGAAAAACCGGGCCGTGGTAGCGGGCAGCGCGTGGGTCACGGCGCTGCTGTCCTGCCAGCCGCTGCGCGGCGGCTGCAGGCGCGTAAGGGACCGGAAGCTGCGGCCGTCGTCGCTCACGGATACCAGCAGGCGGTTGGCCTGGTAGTTATAGCCGTTGGAGCGAATGCGCAGGCTGCGGCAGGTAAACGGCTGGTCGAACGCGTATTGAACCCAGCCCGACTCGCTGGTTTTAAAGCCTTTTTTGTTGCCGGGCGTGGCCAGCAGTTCCAGGTTTTCGCCGGTGATGCTGCTGGTAATGGTGGGCTTGATAGCGGCCGTAGAAACGCCGCTGCCGGTGGGGGTGGGGTAGGCGTACACGGCTACGTCGCGGTAGTAGCCCTGCACGGCAGCCGGCCGGGGCAGCGTCAGGCTCAGCTTTTTGCCGCCCGCCACCTGCGTCTGGGCCGACACCACGTGCTGCATCGACAGCGCCGGCGTAATCCACGGCCCGCCCGCCAGCGCAAAGCCGTCGCTCACGTGCATGGCCAGTTTCAGGCCGAGCCGGTCGGCTTCCTGCATGGCATGCTTCACCATGGCCCACCACTGCGGCGAGAGCTGCCGGGCCGCCGGCGAGATGGCCGGCGGGTTCTCCACGTCCTTAATCGGCATCAGATACGCCCCGCCGATGCCGGCCTCCTGCATGGCCTCCAAATCAGCGGTGAGGCCGGCCGGGGTCACGGCCCCGTTCATCCAGTACCAAAATACCCACGGCCGGGCCGCTTCGGGCGGGTTTTTGAAGACGGATTGCAGGTCGGGCGCTTGCTGGGCGCGCACCGGGGCCGGCAGCAGGCCGAGGGCCGGCAGCGCGAGCAGCAGGAGCGCCTTGGGGAGCAAGCGTGAGGTCATGGTTCTAGCGTGTCGCCTCACCCCCCGGCCCCCTCTCCAAAAAGGAGAGGGGGAGCCTGACGGATTGAGGGCGTATAGTTTACAGGTTGTCTTTTACTCTTTGTAAATGAGTTGTAAGCCTTCCTAATTTGATATCTATTGAAAAGGCTGCCGTAACTCCCCCTCTCCTTTTTGGAGAGGGGGCCGGGGGGTGAGGCGACACGTATGGTCTATACCAGCCGCCCCTTCACCCGGTAGCCGTACAGCCCGAAGAGCAGCACCACCAGGTAGCAGGCCAGCGGAATGAGGTAGCCAATCTGGATGTTGTCGCCGCGCAGGTCGATGAGCGAGCCCATGAGCGGCGGCATGATGGCCCCGCCCACGATGGACATCACCAGCCACGACGAGCCCGGCTTGGTGTCGTCGCCCAGCCCGGCGATGCCCAGAGCGAAGATGGTAGGAAACATAATACTCATGAAAAAGCCCAGCCCGCCCAAGGCGTAAATGACGTAGGCCCCGTCGCCAAACACAGCTACCGCGCACAGCGCCATCGCAATAATGGCATAAATCGACAGCAGCCGCTGCGAGGCGATATACTTCAGCAGCGCGGTGCCAATGAAGCGCCCCACCATAAATAGCAGCCCGTACACGGCCAGGTAATAGCCGGCCGTTTTCTCATCAACTCCAGCCCCTTGCTTGGCCATCCGGATGAAGAAGCTCGTGACACACACCTGCGCCCCCACGTAGAAAAACTGCGCCACCACGGCCCAGGTGAGGTGCCGGTGCCGGAGTACCCCGAAGAAACCGCCGCCGGTCGAGGGCTCGGCTTCGGCGGCCTTCACTTCGGGCAGCTTGCTAAAAAAGAACAGCACCGCCACGGCCACCAGCACGCCGCCCAGCACGATGTAGGGCAGCTTCACGGCGGCGGCTTCGTGGTGGAGGTAGGTGCTGCGGGCGGCCTCGGTCATGGCGGCTAGCTGGCCTTTGCTGTATTCCTTGCCCGACAAAATCATATTGGCCCCGATGATGGGCGCCACGAACACGGCCAGCCCGTTGAACGACGCCGCCAGGTTCAGCCGGCTCGTTGCCGACTCGGGCGGGCCGAGCACGGCGGCGTAGGGGTTGGCGGCCGTTTCCAGCGTGGTCAGCCCGCAGCCGATGATGAACAGCGCGGTCAGGAACAGGCCGTAGGAGCGGGCATCGGCGGCGGGCACAAACAGAAAGGCCCCGCCCGCGAAGGCCAACAGCCCCAGAATAATGGTGAATTTGTAGCCCAGCCGCTTGAGCAGTATCCCGGCCGGAATGGCCATCAGGAAGTAGGCCAGAAACACAGACGTATCCACCAGGGTAGACTGCAGGTTGTTGAGCTGACAGGCCTTCTGGAGGTGCGGAATCAGAATCGAATCCAGGCTGTGCGCCATGCCCCACAGAAAAAACACGCCCACTACCAGGCTAAAAGGCAGCAGATAGGCGCGGGCACTAACGGGGCTGCCAGTGGCAACCGGTGGCGGAATAGAGGCGGGAGCAAGGGCCATTGGGTGGGATTTTAGAGAGTTAAGTCAGGGAATTAGCCGCGCAATTTCACTACCAGCAGGTGGTCGCAGGCCAGCACTACTTCACCGTGCTCGTTGATGACTTCCACGTGCTCGGTCACGGTGCCGTAGCCCGGCTTTTTGCCTGCTTCCTTGGCCGAAATCGTGACTTCGGAATGGATGGTGCTGCCGATAAAAACTGGCTTCACGAAGCGCAGCCGGTCGTAGCCCTTGGAGAAGGCTTCGGGGTTGATTTCGGAGGCCGTGAGGCCGATGCCGATGCTGAAAATCATGGTGCCGTGCGCGATGCGCTGGCCGAAAGGCTGGGTTTTGCACCACTGCGCGTCGAGGTGGTGGGGAAAGAAGTCGCCGGTGTGTCCGGCGTGGACTACGAAGTCGGTTTCGGTGATGGTGCGGCCGAGGGTCACGCGCTTGTCGCCGAGGGTGTAGTCTTCGAAAAAGGTCGATTTGAAGTACATAGGGGTGTAGCTTGGACTCTGTGAGTCCGAGCGCGAGCGCAGCGAGCATCTGCGTTTGCGTGGTTATGGATTATTCTAGCGCAGATGCTCGCTGCGCTCGCGCTCGGACTCGCAGAGTCCAAGCTACTATTTGCCGTCGCTCGACGCATAGGCCGCTTCCACCACGGCCATGGTTTTTAGCACGTCTTCCACGCTGGTGGGCAGCACGTCGGTTTCGCCGTTTTTAAAGCGCATCAGGCTGCCCATCGTGCCCATAAAGGCATCCGGAAACCACGAGCCTTCCAGCGCCACCGTGTGCCATACCGGCACTTCGCCTTCCTTCATCAGGCAATACTCAAACTTGTCGGGCACGCCGTGGGGGTAGTTCATCAGCAGGCCCATGCGGGCTTTGATGGCGCCTTTCGTGCCTTCCCATTTGATGAAGCTCTCCTGGTTTTTGGGCCCAAAAGCGTGGTCGTGGTTGGTGTTGATGACGGCGTGCATCGTGTCGCCGTAATCAAACAAGATGGTGGAGCGCGACGAGGACAGCGCCTTAGCGGGGTGCCGCAGCGTCTTGGCCAGTACGCGGCGGGGCTCGCCTAGGAAGCTGCGAATCAAGTCGATGTAGTGGATGCTATGGTACTGGATTTCGAGGCGCGGGTGCACCATCACGTGCGGAAACAGCTCCCAGGGCGTTTCCAAAGTCACGCGCACTTCCATATCGTATAATTCGCCGATGAGGCCCTGGCGCAGCAGCTCGCGGGCGGCGGCCACGTAGGGCGCGAAGCGCAACTGGCAGTTGATGGCGGCCACCAGGTTTTTGCGGCGGCACACTTCCAGGATTTCCTGGCTCTGCCAGAAATAGTCGCCCATCGGCTTCTGAATCAGCACGCCCGCGCCGTCGGGCAGCTGCTCCAGCGTTTCCACAAACTGCTCGGGCATGATGGTGATGTCGTACACGGCCTCGGCGGGCGCGTGGGCCACGGCCTCGGCCACCGAGTCGTACACGTGCGGAATGTCCCACGCGGCGGCCAGCTTTTCAGCCCGGGCGCGGGTGCGGTTGGTGATGCCCACCACCTCAAAACCCGCCTTGCGGTAGGCCGGTAAATGCGCGTCGTGCACGATGCCGCCCGCGCCGATGATGACGATGGGCCGCGGCCGCTGCGGCAGCACGGGCAGGTAGGGGATTTCGTGGCTGTCGATGTTAAACATGGTCGAGCGAATTGATTTTTTCTTGGCCGGCCGCCAGCAGTTCGGCCACGGGCGCATCGGTGTTGAGGGCTTGCAGTACCACCTCATCGATGATGGCGGCAATCTGCGCCCAGTTGGCTTTGGGCGGGAGGCTTTGGGCCTGCTGGTGCAGCATTTCCAGCTTGTGGTAGTAGGGCACCAGCGCGTTGATTTCGGCGTCGTGCCAGGTGGAGAGGCGGCAGCCGATGCCGCCTTCCAGGGTCAGCAGCTTGTCGTTTTCGGGCCGGGTAGCGTAGCGCAGAAACTCATACGCTACGGCCTTGTGCCGGCTGCCCGCCCCGATGGCGTAGAGCCAGTACACGTTCAGCGAAGCCGACTGCCCGCCCGCGCCGTGCGGAATGCGGGCAATGTCGACCCGGCCGCGCACCGGGCAGGCCGCGTCCACGTCGCACACCGCCGCGAAGCCGAACCAGTTCACCATCAGGGCCGCTTCGCCCCGCGCAAACGCCTGGCCGGCTGCCACCGACTCATACTGCATGGTATGTGGGTGCACGGCCGCCTGGTCGCGCAGCAGCTGGCGGTAGAACGCGAGGCCGTCGGCCGCCGCCGCGCTGGCTATGCAAACGCGGCCTTGCGCATCCACCAGCTGGCCGCCGCGCGTCCAGAGGTGCAGGCAGAAATCGAACACCGTGTTGTGGCCGTCGGGGTAGCCGGCGGCGACGAAGCCGGACAGGTTTTCGGCCGGGCGCTGGAAGAAGCGCGCCACCGTCTGGAAGTCCTCCCAGGTTTCGGGCACTTGCAGCGGCCGGCCGTGCAGCTTTTGAAAGCGGGCCTGCTCTTGCGGGCTCTCAAACAGGTCTTTGCGGTAGATGAGGGATTCCGGCCCGTCGTGGAAGGGCAGCCCCAGCACGGCATCGCCGAATTGCTGCATGCCCAGCAGGGAAGTACTCCAGCCCTGGGGAAAATCAACGGGCGGGTTCGCCGTGAGGTAGGGCGTCAGGTTTTCGAGGGCGCCAGCGGCGTGGGCTTCGGGCAGCCAGTCGGTGTTGATGTGGGCCACGTCCCAGGCGCCGTTTTGCAGGCCCTGGCGGGTGAGCAGGCTGGCGTGCAGCTCGTGCAGGTCCATCGGCACCATTTCCATCGCCAGCGGGCAGCCGGTTTCCTGGCAGAAGCCCGCCCAGAGCTTCGCCATGGCGCTTTCGAACGGGCCAAACTGGCGCACGGCAATGCGGAAAACAGCGGGTTCAGGCGTCATGGCGGGCGGCTTGAAGAGTAGCGATTTCGGCCAGGATGGCGGCGTTGTCCTGCCCTAATTGGGGCGAGCCGACGGGCGAGGTCAGCCGCTCGCCGTCGAGGCGGATGGGGCAGCGCGTGGTGCGGTACCGGTAGCCGTCGGCCATCGTCACTTCCTGCACCATGTTCAGCGCCGCGAAGCCTTCGTGGGCCAGCAGCTTGTCCCAACTCAGCACGTTGGCGCACCAGATGTCGGCGGGCTCCAGCACGGCCAGCCAGGCTTCGGTGGTGTTCGTTTTTAGGTGCTCGGCCAGGGTGGCTTTTATCTCATCGCGCTCGGTGAAAGCCTGCGCCGGTGCGGGGTAATTGAGCAGCGGCGCGCAGCCTAGCAGCCGCCCTAATACCAGAATCGAGCCCATGGCCAGGGCCAGGAACCCATTGCTGGTCTGGTAGATGCCGTAGGGCGCGCCGAGATAGGCGTGGGCGCTGTTGCGGGCGGTGCGCTGGGGCAGCGCGCCGCCATCGTTGAAGAACGTCGTCAGCGTTTCAAATTGAAAATCAATGGCCGATTCCAGCATGCTCACCTGCACCAGGCCGCCCGCGCCGCTGCGGCCGCGGCGCACCAGGCAGGCCAACAGGCCCTGCGCTAGGTGCGCGCCGGCCAGCATGTCCACGATGGACAGGCCCATGGGTACGGGGCCGGCGTCGGCGTTGCCGCTCAGCAAGGTCAGGCCTGATACGGATTGGAGCAGCAGGTCCTGGCCGGGCTTGTCGCGCCAGGGGCCTTCGGGGCCGTAGCCGGATATTTCGCCATATACCACGTTGGGGTTTTGCGCTTTCACACTGGCGTAGTCGAAGCCCAGGCGCTCCATCACGCCGGGGCGGTAGTTGTGCATCACCACATCGGCCCGGGCGAGCAGCTCCCACACATGGGCTTTGTCGGCCTCATTTTTGAGGTCCACCGCGAAGCTCTCTTTGTTGCGGTTGATGGCGTGAAACACCGACGACTCGCCGTTCAACACGACGTTCGAGGTGTAGAGGTGCCGGCAGATGTCGCCCGTTTCGGGTCGCTCAATTTTGATGACGCGGGCGCCGAGGTCGGCCAGCCGCAGGGCGGCGGAAGGGCCGGAGAGAAACTGGCTGAAATCGACGACGAGCAAGTTTTGAAGAGGTTTCTGGTTCCTCGTTTCTAATTGCTGGTTGCTCGTTCGTGCGGAAATGGATTCTGGTTTGTGGTTATCTGACAACGGGGAACCAGAAACGCTTAGTCCAAACTCTGCCTGAATGGTCTGGGTATCGCGCCCCGGTTTCGGTGCGGCTTTATCCGAATGCAGCCGCTCGCCATCAATCCGGATGGGGCAGCGCGTCGTCGGCAACTGCTGCCCATCGGCCAGTTTTACCAATTGCTTCATGCCCAGCACCTCGAAGCCGGGGCTAGCGGTAGCTTGCTGGTAGTTCAGCACCTCGGCGCACCAGATGCCCAGCGGCTCCAGCTGCGCCAGCCAGGCGGCGGTGGGCTGCTCGCGGAGCTTGGCGGCCAGGCGGGCGCTGATGTCATCGCGGCCCTCGAACCAGGAGCTGGCCGTGGGGTAGTCGGCCAGAATGCCCGTATCCAGCAGTTTATCAAGCTTATCGAGGTTGCCCATCGCCAGGGCCAAAAAGCCGTCCTGGGTGGCGTAAATGCCGTAGGGCGCGCTGAGGTAGGCGTGCGCGGTGCCACGGGCCGCGCCGCGCTGGGGCAGCTGGCCGCCGTCGTTGAAGTGCGTGGTCAGCAGCTCAAACTGCATGTCGAGCACCGACTCCAATAAACTCACTTCGACCAGCGCGCCCTGGCCAGTTCTATCGCGCCGAACCAGCGCCGCCAGCAGGCCCTGCGCAAAGTGCGAGCCGCAGATAATGTCCGCTACCGCGATGCCGAAGGGCGTCGGCCCGTCGGCCGCCGTGCCCGACAGGTACGCCAGGCCCGACATGGACTGAATCAGCAAGTCCTGGCCCGGCTTCGCGGCCCAGGGGCCGGTGGGGCCGTAGCCCGTCACCACGCCGTAGATGAGACGCGGGTTAAGGGCGCGCACGTTGTCGTAGCCGAGGCCTATTTTCTCCATAATGCCCGGCCGGAAGTTGTGGGTCATCACGTCGGCCCGCGCCAGTAGCTGCTTCACCAGGGCTAAATCAGTCGGGTTTTTGAGGTCGGCGGCGTAGGATTCCTTGTTGCGATTGATGGTATGGAAAACCAGGCTGCTGCCTTCCACAAACAGGTTTTTGATGGCAACTTGCCGCCCCGCCTCGCCGGTGCCCGGCCGCTCGATTTTGATGACGCGCGCGCCTAGGTCGGCCAAGCGCAAGCCCGCCGAAGGGCCGGCCAGGAACTGGCAGAACTCGACTACTAGGAGGCCGGATAGGGGAAGGGACATGGCTGATTTGCTGAGATTTATGCGAAATGGCGGGCCGCCCCAGGGCTCGTTTTAGATGCTAAGGTTGACGCCCGCCAAAAAGGCCCGCGTGGCGGGGTAATTGCCGCCCGCGTTGGCCGAGCCGTTGGGGTTGCCGCCCGTAAGCTCAATGCCGCTGGGGCTGGCCGCGTTGTAGCGGGTCGAATAGGTAAGCGCATCGGGGTCAAAGGCTTTGTTGGCGCGGAAATAGGGGTCGCGCGCCCAAATGAGGGGGTTCTGGACCTGCACGTACACCCGGGCGCTAGTGAGGCGCAGCGCCCCGGCCCAGGCGGCGGGCAGCGTGTAGCCTAGGTCGAGGCTGCGCACTTTGAGGAAAGTGCCGTCGCGGTAGCCTAGCGTCGAGCCGTAGGTGGGCCACTCGTTGGCGCGGGGGCTTTGGTCGGGCTGGGGGTAGTCGTTGGTGGGGTTGGTGGGCGTCCAGTAATTTAGATTCAGCTGGTTGCGGCGGCCGGTGTTAGTGGTGAAATAGCTCGGGCCGAACAGTATCGGGTCGACCACGGTCGCGCCCACGCGGGTGAAGGCCACGATGGTCATATCGAAGCCTTTGTAGCTGAAATGGTTCGTGAGGCCGGCCTCAAACCGGGGCTGGCGCGAGCCGATAAGCTGGCGGTCGGCGGCGTTGATAACGCCGTTGTTGTCCACGTCTTCCACCTTTATCTGGCCCGGCTTAGAGTTGTAGCGGCGGGCCTCGGTGGCTTCCGAAGCTTGCCAGATGCCGGTTTTTTCATAGTCGTAGAATACGTAGAGCGGCTGGCCGATAAAGCGTTGGTTGGCGAGGTCGTTGCGCGGGCTGCCATCGGCGTTGGTCAAGCCCAGGTCGAGCACCTGCTCGCGGTTGAGGCTGAAGTTCCACTCGGTGCGCCACGCGAAGCCGCCCGGCCGGGCGGCGCGCACGTTCACGGTCGTCAGCCCGATTTCGAGGCCCCGGTTTTGAGCCAGGCCGCCGCTGCGCAGGTAGGAGCCGTAGCCGCTGCCGCTGGGCAGGGCGTCGGGCAGCAGCAGGCCGGCGCTGCGCTGCTGGTAGAGGTCGAGGCTGCCCGTGATGCGGTTGTCAAAAAAGCCAAAATCGAGGCCCACGTTCAGCGTCGTGGTGCTTTCCCAGCCCAGGATGGGGCCGAGTGCCCAGCTCGACTGCCCAAAGCCGGCGAGCGCCGCCCCCGCGCCGCCCGCCCGGCCCAGGCTGGCCCGCAGCTTGAGGGTGCTCAGCCGGGGGCTGCCTGCCCAAAAGGCCTCGTTGGCGAGGTTCCAGGCTACGCCGACGGCAGAGAATAGCTGGTTTTTGCCATCGGTGGGCAGGCGCGACGAGCCATCCTGGCGCGCCGTGAGCGTGGCCGAGTAGCGGTCGGCATACGCATAGTGCAGGCGACCTAGGAGCGAGGTGAGGCCCAATTCGAGGCTGCTGCTACTGCTGCCGCTGGGGCTGCCACCCGCGCCAATCGGCCCCGCTACGCCTACGGTGCTGGCCTGGGTATAGTCGGCGTGATACTGCTGCCGGCTGTAGAGGCCGGTAGCGTGCAGGTAGTGCCGGCCGAGCGTGCGGCTGTACGTCAGCACGTTTTCGAGCAGCAGGCTGCGGGTTTTAGCGGTTGCGTAGCTGGCCGTGCTGCGGAAGCCGCCGCCCGGCGGCGTGTTGGCGGCGTAGTAGCTGTCGCTGGTTTCGGAGCGGCTATCCACGCCCAAGGTGGCGCGGTAGTCGAAGCCCGGCAGGATGTTGACCTGCCCGTAGAGGCTGTTGAAGCTGCGCCAGCGGCGGCGCTGGTCGCGGTGCGCGTCGGGTGCGTACAGCGCCAGCGGGTTAGTGCCGGCCTGGTCGCCGTTGGGAAACAGCACCGGCTGGCCGCTGGCATCGTAGGCCGAAGCCAAGGGGCTGGCCGTCAATAGCTGGTAAAGCACGCCCACGTTCGGGTCGTCGTCGCGCAGCGCGGCGTTGAGCGTGCGCAGGCCCACCTTTACCCGGCGGCCCAGCTGCTGGTCTACGGTGCCGTGCAGCGAGTAGCGCCGGAAGCGCTGCACTGGCACGATGCCCGTTTCGTCGTAGTAGCCCAGCGCGGCTGCGTACTGGGTGCGGTCGGTGCCGCCGCTGAGGCCGAGCGAGTGATTTTGGAGCCGGCCGGTTTGAAAAAGCAGGTCCTGATAGTCGGTCGTTTTGCCAGCCGCGTAGTTGGCGCGCTCGTCGGGCGTCAGAAAGTTGGGCGACGTAGCCGGGTTGAAGCTGGGGTTCTGCGCCCGAAAGGCCTCTAAGCGGTAGTTGTAGAACTGCTGCCCGCTTTGCAGGTCGTAGCGGCCGTAGGCGGTTTTGGGGCCCGCGTAGCCGTTGTAGCTGAGGCGCGGCGCGCCCGCGCGGCCCCGCCGCGTAGTCAGCAGCAGCACGCCGTTGGCCCCGCGCCCGCCGTAAACGGCAGTGGCCGCGGCGTCCTTGAGCACATCCACGGTCGCGATGTCATCGGGATTCAGGTCGTTGAGATTACCGTCGAAAGGCACCCCATCGACCACCAGCAGCGGGTCGCCAGCATCCAGAAACGAGCGGTTGCCCCGAATGCGCAGCACCGGGTTCTGGCCGGGCGCGGTACCGGCGCTGGCCACGCTCAGGCCCGGCACCCGCCCTTGCAGCGCCTGCCCGATGTTGGCCACCGGCGCGTTGTGCAGCGGCTCGTCGCCCACGGTAGCGATGGCGCCCGTTACCTGGCTGCGCGGCTGGGTGCCGTAGCCTACGGCTTGCTGCGCGGGCCGGGCCGGGGTTTCAGGCCGCAGGGCGGTCGTGAGGTTGTCGCGGCGGGTGGGCAGCTCCTGGCATACGTAGCCTACGGCGCAGACAACCAGCACGCTGGTGTCGCCGGGGGCGGCCAGGGTGTAGCGGCCCTCCGCATCGGTGGTCGTGCTCGTTTCGGTGCCCTTCAGCCCCACCGAAACACCAGCTAAAGCTTCCCCACTGTCGGACACGATGCGCCCCGCCACAGTGCGCGGCGCGGCCTGCTGCGCCCACCCTAGGGCCGGGGCGAGGCTGCCGGCGAGTAGCAGCGCCATGCGCCGCGCCCGTTTTCGGCTACCGAATGCTGTGGGTACGCGTGTAATCATAATCGAAATCACCCTGAATAAATGAGCGCCGGCCCGGCGTTGGGCTGGCCGTAGCGCGAAGCTATTCAGTAGCGTAGCAAGTAGCTTAAGTGGGGGAGGAGCAAGGGAAGCGGGCTGTGCTAGCTTACACCAGCATTCTCGATTTTACATATACTTCATTCAGCTCACGCAGCAGCGCCCGCTCGTCACCACCGTTCATCAAATACTGGCGCACGGGCTCACCGGCGTGGTCCTGGAAGAACATGTGGCCGTGGTAGCGCGGGCGCAGAAACGCCCGCTGCAATGCTGGCAGCGTGGCGGTGAAATAGTGGCTGGACTGCGCATTAACGTGCGCATCCTGCCAGGCGCTGAGGTGGCCGGGCTGGCCGCCGCTGTCGAAGTACAGCGTGCGCTGGCAGGTGGGCGAGGCGACTAGCTCGGCGTAGCGCACGGCGGTGGCTACATCGGCGCACTGGGCCGAAATAGCCAGACCGGTGCCGCCTAGCGTGCTGCGCAGGCGCGGGCCGCCGGGCGCGAGGCGCACCATGTCGTGGAAGTGCAGCAGGCGGCGGGCGTAGCCGGGCCGGGCGTAGTTGGAGTAGCCGTAGGCAAAGGGGCAGTAGGCCAACTCGTCGGTGAGCGTCATGGCCTCGTAGGTTTGAATCGGGTTGCGATGGAAGCACGCTGGGTCTACCTTGCTGGCCAGCTGGCGGAACAATTGGAGCGCGTGCACGCCCACGGCTTCGCTCACTACCTCGTTTTCGCGCTGGCACGGGTCTTCGCCCAGCGAGCAGCAAAACATGTAGAAGCTCATCAGCGTGTCGATGGGGATGAGCGAAAACGCCACCAGGCCGCGGTCGGCCAGGGCGAGCAGGTCGGCGAAGGTTTCGGGGAGGGCCAGGCCGTGCTGGGCGAGCAGGTCGGGGCGGCTGGCGGCTACCGGCGTGGCCGCGTCGATGGGCAGCGCCCACTGGTGGCCATTGAAGCTATAGCTTTCGTAGGAATGGCCGACGGTATTGGCCTGCTGGTCGGCCAAAAACTCGGCTGATAAGTACTCATCGAGCGGCAAAATGGCGCCGGTGCGCGCCGCGAAACCCGCCCACGGGTGGTCAATCACGAGCAGGTCGAACCGCTCGGCCAACTGCTGAATCGACTCGTCGGCAAACTGCTGGAGCGAGCGCTTCTGCCAGGTGATATCCACGCCGGGATTTAGCTCCGCGAAGCGCTGAGCGGTGGCCGCCATCGGCACGAAGCCCCGGCTGTGGTTCCAGGTGATGCCTGTGAGGTGGGTGGGGTCGGTGGGCATACTGCTTAGTATTTTATAAAAACGGGTCATGCTGAGCGCAGCGAAGCATCTCGCTCGCCTCTCTATTAGCGGAAGAGATTAGTGCGCCACGCGAGATGCTTCGCTGCGCTCAGTATGATGGTTAGTAGATTGGATGTCAAAGCGAATGCTCCGCGCCAGCTCGCTCGCGTCCTGCTTGCCACTTACCGGTAGCAGGTAGAAGCTGTAGCGGTAAGGCTTGGCCGGCAGCTGGTATTTCTCGATGGGCGCGGCCTGGGCATCCCAGCTGGTGTTGCCGCCCACGCCCATTTGGGCGAGGTCGATGTTGAGGGTGATGAAGCCGGCGTCTTCGAGCTTGTTGGTGTGGCGGGCGGCCTGGATGTTTTGCTCGGTGTAGGGCCAGGCGCTCATGCTAAGCAGGCTGTCGGCCACCACCAGCAGGCCGGTGCGCTGCCGGTCGGCGAGCTGCATCCAGCGCACGTCGGTGCGGTTGGCGTACTCCATCGGCACCACGTAAGAGTCACCAAACTCGCTGAGCGACTGCGCGTAGATGCCGGCATCGGCGGCGTAGCGGCGGTCGAGGTAGTTTTCCCAGGGGCCGCGGCCGTAGTAGCTGAGCTGGTCATAGGTGCGCCGGATGCTGGTTTGCATACCCACTTTAGGCAGGTTGGGCAGGCCGGCGGTGGGCGTTAGCTGGTAGTCCACTTTCAGGGCGCCGGTGCCGCTGAGGGTGTAGCGCACCTGCACGGTGGCGCGGCCGTCGATGAGCGAGTAAGTGCTCGTGAGACTGGGCTGGCTGGGGTTGGCCTGGTCCAGGGTCAGGCTTTGCAGCTTGGGCTCGGCCGCAAACCACTCCTTCAGCACCTTATTGGCTTTCCAGCCGCGGCGGTCGTTGTCGGTGAGCGGGCGGGTGAAGTGGGGCAGCAGCGGCGCGGCCAGCTGCTCGGTGCCGCGCTGGCGGTACGAAATCAGGGCGCCATTCTGCTTGCTGATGCTCACCTGAAAGTCCTTGCCGCTGAGCACGTAGGCCGTGGCCTCGTCGCGCACGGCCACGGCGGGCGCGGCTTTGGCGGGCTTCGCAGGCTCGGCTAGGCCGCTGAGGGCAAACTGGTTGCTGGCTACCTCATGGCCCAGGGGCGCCCAGCCCGCCGCCTGCGGCAGCGTAAAGGAAATGGTGCCTAGGTACTCTGCGCCGGGCTTCATTTTGGGCAGGTAGGCGCGGAGGCCGATAAGCGTGTCGCGCCCCGCCGCCAGCCGCAGGCGCGGTAGCGGCTTGGTGCTGATTACGCGGCCGTCTTCGCGCACCGTCAGCGTCACGGCGTAGTCGCGCAGCGACTTGCTGGCGTGGCGGTTTTCTATTTTTAGCAAGCCCCTAGCCGCATCGGTCAGCGTGCACTCGGCGGGCTGGTACACGCGCTTGCACTCGTAGATGGCGGCGTGCGGCCGGCCATCCGACGCCACGATGCCCTTAATGGTGAAGTCATCGTAATACTTCTCCTGAAAGTCGCCGCCATAGGCGTAATACGCGGTGCCCGTGGAATCGTGCTTCAAAAGCCCCTGGTCTTTAAACTCCCAGATGCAGCCGCCAATCACGCGCTTGGTGGCCCGCCAGCCGTCCCAAAACTCCTTCATGTTGCCGGTGGCGTTGCCCATGGAGTGGGCGTATTCGCAGAAGAAAATGGGCCGCATGTCGCCGTTGTCCTGGCCTGCCAGCAGCTCGGCCGTGAACAAGCCAGGGTACATGCGGCTCACCATGTCCACGTAGGCTTGGTCGCGCGGCACCTGGATGCGGTAGGCGTGGTTTTTGGGGTAGTTGGGGTCGGAGGGGTCGATGTAGCCGGGCAGGTGCGGGTCGCCCTGGGCGGGCTCGTAGTGGATGGGCCGCGTGATGTCGAAGTCGTGCAGCCAGGCGGCCATGGCGGCGTGGTTGGGGCCGCGGCCGCTCTCGTTGCCGAGGCTCCAGAAGATGATGCTGGGGTGGTTTTTGTCGCGCAGGGCCATGCGCA
>JAKONR010000282.1 GCA_022701825.1 Hymenobacteraceae bacterium
CACTGGTAGCCCACCATGTAGCCGCTGAGAAAATCCTTGAGCTCGTGCGAGAGCGGCGACCACTGAAACCCAATCAGCCGCAGCCCCGCAAACGCGGGCCGGTACGTGGCCTGCCAGCTGCGCAGCAAGTCGTGCAGGGTAGGGTAGAGGAGCTGCTCGGGCGGGTCCCAGGGCTTGAGCAGGTAGTAGTCGAGCTGCGCCGAATTGATGGCCCGGATGGCGGCCGACGTGTCGGCGTAGGCGGTGAGTAGCACGCGCTTGGTGTCAGGGAACAGCTCGCGGGCGCGGGTCAGCACCTCCACGCCTTCGACCTCGGGCATGCGCTGGTCGGCCAGCACCAGGGCCAGCGGCTCGGCGCGGGCGCGCAGCTCGTCGAGCGTTTTCAGCGCCTCCGGCCCCGAGTTCACGCTCAGGATGCGGTAGTCCTGGCGAAACTCCTGACGCAGGTCGCGGGTGATGGCGCTGAGCACCTGCGCATCGTCGTCAACCGTCAAGATAATAGGCTTTTTCATGAAAGAGTGTAGGGTAAGTTTTAGTTTGCCAGTTAATTGAATAATTTACTGATTATTTCATCTCTTGCGCTGGCAAGCTAAAGCTTACCCTACATGAAGACGCACTACGAGTGCCGCTTGCCGCATATCGTGCCGCCGGGTGCGGTCGTCTTTTTCACATTCCGCCTGGCCGGCTCGATTGCGGCTGATGCCTGGCAGCACTATTCAACGACCGCGAACTAGCGTTGCGCGAAGCACGGCGGCAAGCAGCTCCCGCTGCGCAACAAGCGGAAATCCTCAACCGCCAGCAAAAGCGTCGCTTTGCCGCGTGCGACGCCCTGCTCGACCAGGCTAACCAGGGGCCGGTTTGGCTGCGCGAAGCCCGCATTGCCGAAGCAGTAATGAGCAAAATACACGCGCTAGCGGAATTAGAAGTGGTGATAGTGGCTATTGTCTGATGGCCAATCATGTACATCTGGTAGTGCAGCTACCCGATACGGCAAGCTTCTCGGCTGCCCGCATGATGCAGCGGCTGAAAGGCCGCACCGCACTGGCTGCCAACAAGCTGCTGGGTCGGCCGGGGCAGGCTTTCTGGCAGCACGAAAGCTGCGGCCATGTCGTGCGAAATGGGGAGGAGCAGGCGCGGGTAGTGGCGTATGCGGTAAACAACCCCGTGAAAGCCGGGCTGGTAGAAAACTGGACGCAGTGGCCATACACGTATGTGAGGTAGGGTAAGCTTTAGCTTGCCTTTTTCCACGTTATTTACAGTAAGCTGACGTGGAAAAGGCAAGCTAAAGCTTACCCTACATTTTAACCGGCAGCCAGACGGAAAACTCCGTTTTCCCCGGCTGCGACGCAGCCTCTAGCCGCCCGCCGTGCTCCTGCACGATGCGCCGGGCAATATCCAGCCCCTGCCCCGAGCCCTCGCCGGGCGGCTTGGTGGTGTAGAAGGGCTCGAACATATGGGCCAGCACCTCGGGCGTGATGCCCGCGCCATTATCTTGAATATCAATTCGCACGAAGCCGTTTTGCGCGGTGGCGCGCACCAGTAGCTCGCCGCCCTTGGCGGGCAGCGCGTCGAGGGCATTATCGATGAGGTTGGTCCACACTTGGTTGAGGCTGCCGGCTTGGCCCATCACCAGCGGCAGGCCGGGCACGTAGTCGCGGGTGAGGCGCACGTTTTTGTCACGCAGGGCATGGGCAAAAATGTTGAGCGTGCTATCGAGGCCATCGGTCACGGCGAGCGGCTCGCGGCCGCCGGCGCGGTCCATGTGCGAGTAGGTTTTCACGTCGCTCACCAGGGTGCTGATGCGCTGGCTGGCCTCCCGGATGTCGCGCGTGAGGCGCAGGGCTGTGAGGTGGGCTTCGAGCCAGGCCAGGGCGGGGGCGCGGGCCGCCTCGGGCAGCTGGGCCAGCAGCGGCGTGAGCTGGGCGGCGGTGAGGCCGGCCGCCAGTAGGCCATCGGTGAGGGCGTAGCCGTCGGGCACGCCCTGGGTTTCGAGCCAGTCGGCCAGCTCGTCTTCCTGGTCGGCGCGGTCGAGGGCCGACAGCGCCGGGGGCTGGCGCTCGCTGCTTTCGGAGGCCAGGGCCTTGAGCGCCACCATCGCGGTGGTGGGCGGGCCGGCCAGCATCAGGTTTTTGAGCAGCATTGGGCTGTTGCACAAGTGCTTGTTGAGGGCATCGGCGGCGCGGCCGATGGCGGCGGCGGGGTTGTTGAGCTCGTGCGAGAGGCCGGCCGAAAGCTTGCCCAGCGCCCGCAGCTTGTCGTCGCGCTCCTGGGCGCGCACCTCGTCGCGGGCGCGGTCATTCATGATGCCTACCAGCCGCTGCACCAGGGCGGGGCTGTGGTGTTCGAGAGCCGAAAACTCGCTGCGCGGCAGCGTGTAAAGAATGGTGTCGCCCACGGCGATGCCTTGACCTTTAAAGGTTTGCAGGCGCGAGTAAGGAAGCACGCCGCCCACCTGGCCCGGCTCCACCCGAAAGACGGGCGAGGCCTGGGTATTGGTAACGGCGTAGAATTGCAGCGCGCCGGCCACGATGGCCACCAGCCGGTCGGCTGGCGAGCCGGGCTCCACGATAACTTCGCCGGGGGCGTACTGGCGCAGCTCGCCGGCTTGCAGCAGCCAGTCGAGCACGGCGGGCGGCAGGCCCTGGAAGGTGGGAATGCCGCTGAGCGCGGCGGCCTCGGGAGGAAGAAGCTGGGACATGCGGTAGTAACCGGCCCGCTGCCGCGTGGGTTGGCGCCCACCGACCGGAATCGTCTCAAAGAAAACCCGGCAACCCGCACGCTACCCAGCCAGTACGTGTTATTTGTACCGTGACCGACGCCCCCGCCCCGA
>JAKONR010000290.1 GCA_022701825.1 Hymenobacteraceae bacterium
AACATGACCTCGGTGGTGGGCCTGAAAGGCAACGCCGGCCAGGCCAACTACGCCGCCAGCAAGGCCGGCATCATCGGCTTCACCAAGTCGGTGGCCCTGGAGCTAGGCTCGCGCAACATCCGCTGCAACGCTATCGCCCCCGGCTTCATCGAAACCGAGATGACCGATGCCCTCGACCAAAAGCAGGTCGATGAGTGGCGCAAGGCCATCCCGCTCAAGCGCGGCGGCTCGCCGGATGACGTGGCCAAGGCCACCGCGTTTCTGGCGTCGGATGATTCGGCGTACATCACCGGGCAGGTGCTGCAAGTGGATGGCGGGATGCTAACGTAATTAACTAGTAGCTAGCCGGAAGGGCAGAAAATTTAGCTTAGTAGATTTCCTGCTCTAGCTCCCATTCGGCAAACGGCGGGTTTTCCGCCACGCCATCCCAAAGTAACAACCTTTCATTTGCCCGTTTCAATGCGTAGTCAGCATTGAGCGGGCATTGATTTTTATCTATTTCGAGCACGTTGCTCCACACCGCAAACACTGGCACCGCATCTGTACCGCTACCATTGAGCCAAGGCAAATAATCCTGCTTCAACGGGATAGGAAAGCTATTGTAGCAAAAGCAGTGCGCCAAATTCAGAAACCCTTGCCAAAAAGGAATATCCTTGCCAGTTGAAGAATTCGGGCGGGCCTCTTCGTAAGTAGCTGTATCGCCTTTATGCATGGCAATTAAATAATCTGCTACCAGCCCTTCAGCATCAGAAAAGTTGTCGGCTTCCAGTCCATTACGTGGGGCCGCAGCAAAAATCTCGAAGCAATGGTAGAGCGCCTGTCGGTTGACCAACGCTATTTCTAGGTAGTTAATATCTGCCCCTAATAGCTTGCCGCAGGCCATCGTGCCCTTAAAGAAAAAATACACAAACGACTGCAGTTCAGCCTTAACATCGTCAGATAGCTTCATTCAAGTTCTTACCCCTAGTTTTATCAGCAGCTTTGTTGCCTCAGTCAATTTTGTGAATCTCAGAAAAATATCTGGTATATCTATGAAAGCCCGACTGCTACCAATTATTTTATTCTCGGCGGCTTCCACTATTGCGGCCTACCCGCGCCTCACCGCCAGGCTCCACCACTGGCAGGCGCAGCGCCAAGCCACGGCAGCCACGGCTCCGCTAGCTACCACGCTCCACGAGGGCGACCTCATTTTTCATACCTCGCAGTCGGCCCAAAGCCAGGCCATCCAGCTGGCTACGCACTCGCCCTACAGCCACTGCGGCCTACTGTACAAAACCAACGGCGAGTGGCAGGTTTTCGAGGCCGTGCAGCCGGTGAAGCTGACGCCGCTGACCCGCTGGGTGGCGCGGGGCCAGGGCCAGCACTTCGTGGTGAAGCGGCTGCGCGATGCCCGCGCCGCGCTCACGCCCAGCGCACTGGCGCGGCTGCGGGCGGCGGGGCAGCCGATGCTGGGACATAGCTACGACCTGGCTTTTGAGTGGTCGGACGACCGGATTTACTGCTCGGAGCTTATCTGGAAAGTGTACGACCGGGGGCTGCACCGGCAGCTGGGGCAGTTGCAGCAGCTGCGCGATTTTGACCTCAGCCACCCCGCCGTGCAGGCCAAGCTGCGGGAGCGCTACGGCGCGCAACTACCGTTGTCGGAGCCCGTCATTTCGCCGGCCAGTATCTTTAGCAGCCCCGAGCTGGTGACCGTCGTGCGGCGGTAGGCGGGCGGGTTTGTTTCGTTTCTTGCTACGCGCTGCTTGGGTAGCGCGCCTCTGCTCTTGCTTTCTACTGCTTTTTCTCCCTGGTTTATTTTGCTGTGCCTGGCCGTGGGCGCGGGTTACGCGGCGCTGCTCTACTCGGCCAAGGCGCCGTGGAGCCGGGCCATTAATTACGGCTTGGCGGCGTTGCGCTTCATAGTCGTTAGCTTCCTGTGCTTTCTGCTGCTGTCGCCCTTTGTCAAGGCCACGACTACGCGCACGGAGGCCCCGACCGTCGTGCTGGCGGTCGATGACTCACAGTCGATACCCCTGTTCACGCCCAAGCCGGCCCTGGGTCAGCTCACGGCCGGCTTGCCGCAGCTAGCCGCTATCCTGCGCGAAAAAGGCTTCCGCGTCGAAACCCGCACGCTCACCAAAGCCGAGGCCGCGCCCGATTCACTGCGCTTCACCGCCGACCGCACCGACCTCAACAAGCTGCTCGCCGACAGCCGAGAGGCCAACGCCGACCGCAACCTGGCCGGCGTGGTGCTCGTGAGCGACGGCATCGTAAACCAGGGCCAGGAGCCGCAGTTTGCGGAGTTCAACTTCCCGATTTTCGGCGTGGCCCTGGGTGATACCATCGCCAAAAAAGACCTCCGCCTCACCGACCTGGCCTACAACCGGGTTGCCTTTAGCGGCAATAAATTTCCGCTGGAAGCTGAAATCGGCTACGAAGGCTACGCGGGCGGCACGGCCACCGTGGAAGTACGCGAGGGCGGCCGGGTGCTGGAAACGCGCCGCGTGGCGCTGCCCGCCGGCCGCCGCCGGCTCAAAGCCACATTTTTGCTTACCGCGCCCGCGCCCGGCAAGCGCCGCTACGAAGTGCGTGTGGTGCCCCAGCCCGGCGAGTTTACGGTGCTGAACAGCGTTCGCACGGCCTTTATCGAAGTGGTGAAGGTCAAGCTACGCGTGCTGCTGGCCGGGGCCGCCCCGCACCCCGACTTAAAGGCGCTGCGGGCCGCTATTTTGGCTAATAACAACTTTGACCTCACGCTGAGCGTGGCCGGCGTGGGCGCGCCGCTGCCGGCCGGCACCACCTTCGACGTGGCCGTACTGCACCAGTTGCCCGCCAAGGGCGGCCTAGGGCAGGAACTATTGGTGCGGGTGCGGGCGGCCCGCGTGCCGGTGCTCTACGTGCTGGGCGCGCAGTCCGACTTCAACGCTTACAACCAGCTAAGCGGCGGCGCGAGCGTGCAGCCGCGCGGCACCCAAACCGACGAAGTAACGCCGCTGCCCAACCCCGGCTTCGCCCGCTTCCCGGTGGAGGAGGAAAGCCGGCGGCGCTTCGGGCAGTACCCACCCGCGCAGGTGCCTTTCGGCGAGCTGCGGCTGAGTGGCGGGGCCGAGGCCGCGCTGTGGCAGCAGGTAGGCCGCCTACCCACCCAAAAGCCGCTGCTCGTATTCGGCAGCGCCACGGCCACGCCCCGCACCGCCACGCTGCTAGCCGAAAACACCTGGCAGTGGCGCTTGCAGGAAGCCATTGCCCACGACAACCGCCCCGAGGCCTACGACCGCCTTATCGGCCGCACCTTGCAGCTACTGACCCAAAATGCCAACAAAAAGCGCCTCGACGTGTACCCCACCCAGGACGCCTTCGGCACCCAGGACGATGTGACCCTGGGCGCGGAAACGTACAACGCCGTGTTCGAGCGCATCTACGACCAGAAAATCACGCTTACCCTCACCGACTCGGCCCGCAAGACGCGCACCGTCACGTTCAGCAATCCGGCCGATGGCTCGCCGCTGCACTTAGGTACGCTGGCGGCTGGCCTCTACCGCTACCAGGCCCGCGCCACGCTCAGCGGCCAGGCCCAGCAGGCGGCGGGCGAAATCCTGGTGCAAAACCAGCCGCTCGAAGCCCAGGAATCGCGCGCTGACCACCGCCTGCTGGCGCAGCTCAGCCGCCGCAGCGGCGGGCAACTCTACTACCCCGCCCAGCTCGACAAGCTGGCGCAGGACATCGCGGCCCGCAACTTCAGGCCGGTGATTTCCAGCGAAGAGGATTTGAAGGATTTGATTAATCTGAAATGGCTGTTTTTCGCGCTGCTGGCGCTGCTCACGGCCGAATGGGCCACGCGCAAATACCAGGGCGGCGTGTAGTTTTTTTGAGTTGTTAGCTACTAGCTGTTGGCTGTTAGCCTCTTCCTTTCGTCTGTCATTGCGAGCGCAGCGAAGCAAGGACATCAAGGCGAGCCGCGCCGGTGCAGTTGCTTCGCTGCGCTCGCAATGACAGACGGTTTTTACACAAGCCCTATCTAAAAAAGCTAACCGCCGACAGCCGGTAGCCAACAGCCAAAAAATGCGCTATATCCTCCTCAACAAGCCTTACGAAGTCCTCACCCAGTTCACCGACGAGCACGGCCGCGCCACGCTCAAGGACTTCGTGTCGGTGCCGGACGTGTACCCGGTGGGGCGGCTCGACTTCGACAGCGAAGGCCTGCTACTGCTCACTGACGACAAGCAGCTCCAGCATCGCCTCAGCGACCCGCGCTACAAGGTGCCCAAAACCTACTGGGCGCAGGTCGAGGGCCTGCCCACCGAGGCGGCCCTAGGGCAGCTGCGGCAGGGTGTACAGATTAAGGACGGTTTTACGCTGCCGGCCGAGGTCACGGCGTTGCCCGAAGAAGCTACGGCCAACCTGTGGCCGCGCACGCCGCCTATCCGGTACCGGGCCAGCATCCCGACGAGCTGGCTGGCCATCACCATTTCGCAGGGCATGAACCGGCAGGTGCGCAAGATGTGCGCCGCGGTCGGGCTGCCCTGCCTGCGGCTGGTGCGCGTGGCCCTGGGCGAGCTGGCGATAGGTAATTTAGCGCCCGGCGAGTGGCGCGACCTGACACCTGACGAGGTAACGGCGCTACGCAAAACGGCGGGCGCGGGCCAGTCGGCACCCGCCCGCCAACAAGCACGGCCTTACAACTCTTTTAAGGGTCGCCGCTCCTAATTGGCTTGCCGGCAATAGCTTCATTGTTACAGCATCTGCGCTATGGTCAAAAAGCTAATTTATGGTTACCTGATAATTGCCTCAATCTTTTTAGTGTTTGGTTTAACAGTTTCTCTGCTAGGAGGTGCTGATACAGACACAGGCTTTCTACTAGCGATGCCATTGGCTATACTAGCGATTTTTTTAATTTGGACCAGTCCTATTTTTCTATTGCTGCTAGTCGTACTCTTTGTTAGGCGTAGCAGTGCTGCGCGAAAAATCTTTACACAAGCCGAGGATTTTCATAGGGGTGCTCGCTAACGCATTTACAATTATTCTATGAAACGCCGCCTGCTGCTACTTGGAAGTCTGCTATTTGTAGCCGGCAATGTGGTGGCGTTTATGCACGCCTGGCGCTTCACGCACTTTACCGGTGAAGGCGGCCTGCACTCCCCTAACCCCGAGCAGCTCACGACCTCGCACAAGCTGTGGGTACTGCTGACGGGCGTGCGCAACCCCAAGCCGCAGAGCTTATTAGCCCCCGCGTTTGCGGTGCAAAACATCACCATCGCCAGCCCCAATGGCCCCCTTTCGGCTTGGTACGCCCGGCCCGATACGGCGGCCCCCAGGGGCACCGTGGCGCTGTTTCACGGCTACACCGGCAGCAAGGCGCACCTGCTGCACGAGGCGGGCTACTTCCGGCAGCTCGGCTACGCGGTGCTGCTCGTGGACCAGACGGGCAACGGCAACTCGGCCGGTACACGCACTACCATCGGCTACCGCGAGGCCGACGACGTGGCCGCCGCCGTGCAGTATTTGCGGGCCCAAAAAGCTGCTGCCAGTCCCGATTCGCTCATTCTCTACGGCGTGAGCATGGGCGCGGTAGCCATCATGCGGGCCGAGGCCGAGCTGGGCGTGCGGGCCGAGGCCAACATCCTGGAGTGCCCCTACGGCACCATGCGCCAGACGGTGTACAACCGCTTTCACTCGATGAAGGTACCAGCCTTTCCGCTGGCCGATATGCTGGTATTTTGGGGCGGCGTGCAGAATGGCTTTTGGGCCTACAGCCTGCAAGGCGAAGAGTTTGCCCGCCGCATCAAGACCCCTACCCTGCTACTCTGGGGCACTGCCGACCCCAAAGTGACCCGCGCCGAAACCGACGCCATTTTTGCCAACCTGGCCGGCCCCAAGCAGCGGCTCGATTTCGCCGGCTCGGGCCACGAGCCGTATTGGCTCAAGCACCCGGAGGCGTGGCAAGACGTAGTGGCTAACTTTGTAAAGGAGCATTGAGTTCTACAGCGCGAGCGCTGGCCGCGCTAAACGGCGACCGGCACCAGCAGCAACCAAACAGAAAGGAGCTTGCGCCAATGGGGCAAGCTCCTTTCTGTTTAACCTAAATTAGAGCACCTAGGCGTGCGCCGCCGGCCGGTTGGCAGGCAGGTCGTCGGCGTAGTGCGTGTGCTCGGCGCGGTAGGTGCGCTCAAATATCAGCGGGAAGATGAACAGCGTGAGCACCGTGCCAGTGAGCAAGCCGCCAATAACCACGATAGCCAGCGGCTTGGACGTTTCGGAGCCGATGCCGGTGCTGAGGGCGGCCGGCATGAGGCCGATGATGGCCATGAGCGCCGTCATCACCACCGGGCGCACGCGGGAGGCCACGCCTTCCGAGAGGCTGCGGTCGAGGCTCATCTTGTGCAACATATTCTGTTTGAACACACTAATGAGAATCACGCCGTTCTGGATACAGATACCAAACAGGGCGATGAAGCCGATACCGGCCGAAATCGAGAAGTTGGTGTGCGTGATGAGTAGCATCGCAATGCCGCCGATGAGGGCAAATGGCACGTTGAGCAGCACTAGGCCGGCATCTTTCAGGTTGCCAAACA
>JAKONR010000321.1 GCA_022701825.1 Hymenobacteraceae bacterium
CGGCCGCCGGCCGCAACAGCGCGCCGCCTACTAGTCAGCCCGCGCCGCCCGCGGCTAAACCCAGCGCCCCGGCCGCCCCCGTCCACCACGAGCTTACGCCCGAGGAGGAGATTGAGATGGCCATGTACGGCTCCATCCACGGCTCAGAAGAGGAGAAGGCGCAGCTCGCCGGCCCCGCCGCCGACCCGCACGCCCTGGCCGAGCCGCTCGACGTGCTGATGCAGTGCGAGCAGGCCGTGCTGCGCCTGCTGGTGCTCTACGGCGCCCAGGAGTTGCAGCCCGAGGTATCGGTGGCGCACTACCTGCTGAGCCAGCTCGAAGGCACCCCGCTACGCACCCCGCTCTACGCCCAGCTGTGGGGCGAGTGCCGTGAAAACTTCCTGCAAGGCCAGCTGCCCGACATGCGCCGGCTGGCGCACCACGAAGACGCGGCCATTCGGAGCCTGCTGGCCGACTTTGCCACCGAGCGCTACGACCTCAGCCCCAACTGGCGCATCAAAGACATCTACGTGCCCACCGAGCTGAACCTCTTGCAATTAGCCTGCGACAACGCCATTCTGCGCCTCAATAAGTGCCACGTGCAGCGCGAGCGCCAGCAGTGCCTGGCCCAGATAAACGACAGCCGCCTCGACGACAACGAGCAGCTCAATGCCCTGCTGCGGTATAATGAATTGACCAAGCTGGATAACCAGCTGGCCCAGATGCTGGGCACGGTAGTGGCCCGCAATGCCTGAGGAAACGCCCGTTTGTCATGCTGAGCGCAGCGCAGCGGAGTCGAAGCATCTCTACCTCAATACTAACTCCTGACGCTAGCAACGGTGCGGTAGAGATGCTTCGGCTCCGCTGCGCTGCGCTCAGCATGACAAACGACGTATAGCAATTTCATGCTCAAGCAACTCAACCTTTCGCGCCTTTGGCTGGCCCTCGGGCTGCTGGTGTTCAGCTTCGCGGTGGGCGTGGCGGGCTTCATGGGCATTGAAAACTACGCGTTTGTCGATGCCTTTTACATGACCGTTATCACCGCCTCCACGGTGGGTTTTGGGGAGGTGCATCCGCTCTCCGACGTGGGGCGGCTATTCACCTCGTTTTATATTCTGTTTAATCTTTTGGTGGTGGCCTACCTCGTGTCGGTGCTCACCACCTATATTTTTGACGGCGAGTTGCGCCACCTTTTTCGCATGATTCGCGCCGACCAGGAAATCAAGAGCTTCCGCAACCACGTCATCGTCTGCGGCTTCGGGCGCAACGGCTACAAGGCCTACGACGAGCTGCGCCACAGCGGCACCCGCGCCGTGGTGGTCGAGCAAAACCAGGCGCTGCTCACGGCCGCCAGCGAGGCCGGTCGCCACCAGATTCCGGCCGTGCTCGGCGACGCCACCACCGAAACCGCCCTGCGCCAGGCCGGCATCGAGCACGCCCGCGCCCTCATCACGGCCCTGCCCAAAGACGCCGACAACGTATTCGTGGCCCTCACCGCCCGCGAACTCAACCCCACCATCACCATCATTGCCCGGGCCAGCGCCCGCAGCAGCGTCAGCAAGCTTATTTCGGCCGGGGCCAACTCGGTGGTGATGCCCGACGAAATCGGCGGCTCGCACATGGCCAACCTTATCATCCGCCCCGAGGTCATCAAGTTTTTGGACATGATTTCGGGCCTCGACCCCAACAAGCTGCGCCTCGAAGAGCTGCCCTACCACGAGCTAAAACCCGCCCTGCGCGGCCAAAGCATCCGTGAGCTCGACGTACGCTCGCGCACCGGGGCTACCATTATCGCCCTGCGCCGGGGCCAGAGCGGTGACCTCGAAGTAAGCCCCGCCGCCGACTACCGCACCGCCGCCGGCGACGTGCTGCTCGTGCTCGGCAACGAAGCCCAGATTCAGGCCCTGCACCAACAGTTTAAGTAGAATTATAAATTATGAATTATGAATTATGAGGTGTGAATGGCTGTGATACAGGCGTATCGGTGAGCCAATTCATAATTCATAATTCATAATTCATAATTCAACTCATGCACATCGCCGTTACCACCCGCTTCCTGCTGCCCGGCGGCCACCTCGAAGGGCTGGGGCGCTACTCCTACGAAACGCTACGCGAGCTGGTACGCCAACACCCCGACTGCACGTTCCACTTTCTCTTCGACCGGGCCTACGATGCGCGCTACCTTTTTGGCCCCAACGTGGTGCCGCACGTGCTGTACCCGCCCGCCCGCCACCCGCTGCTGATGCTGGCCTGGTACGAAGGCGCGGTGGCGTGGTGGCTGCGGCGGCACCGCCCGGCCGCGCTGCTCTCGCCCGAGGGCTTCACGGTGCTGGGCACCCGCACGCCTCGCGTACTGGTGCTGCACGACCTGGGCTACCTGCACCGCCCGGCCGATGTGGTGGGCCCCATGCGGCACTATTACAATTACTTTATGCCGCGCTTTGCCCGCGCCGCCGAGCAGGTAGTAGCCGTGTCCGAAGCTACCCGCGCCGACACGGCCCGGCAGTTTGGCCTGCGGGCCGAGGCCATGAAAGTGGCCTACAATGCGCCCGCCGCGCACTTCCGGCCGCAGCCCGCCGAGCGGCAAGCGGCCGTGCGCCAGCAGTTCAGCCAGGGGCGGCCGTACTTTTTGTTTGTGGGGGCGTTGCAGCCGCGCAAAAATCTGGGCAACCTGCTGCACGCATTCGGCCTGTTTAAAGCGCAGGGCGGCGCCGAAGAAATTCAACTGCTGCTGGTAGGCCGCGAGGCGTGGCGAGCCGGCCCCATTTTCGAAGCCTACCAAAGCCTGCCGCCTGCGGTGCGGGCGGCGATGCGCTTTACGGGCCGCGTGAGCGAAGAGGACTTAGCCGGCCTTTACGCCGCCGCGCTGGCCACGGCCTACGTGCCCTTTTTTGAGGGTTTTGGGCTGCCCTTAGTCGAGGCGCAGGCCAGTGGCTGCCCGGTGCTTACGTCCAACCTATCATCCTTGCCCGAGGTGGCGGGCGGTGCTGCCGGGGCCTTGTTGTGCGACCCGAATGACCCCGCCGCCATTGCCCAGGGCCTATTGCAACTCAGCCAAAATACCGCCCTGCGCGCCCGCCTGCAAGCCGCCGGGCTGGCCAACGTGGCCCGCTTTTCGTGGGCGCGCAGCGCCGAGGTGCTCTGGCAGGCCGTGCAGGATGCCATCGCGCAGCGGGCGTCGGCCCAAGCTTAGCCACTAGTGTATATTCGCTGCCGATGCACGTTTTGCAAGTTTGTTACCGCGTTCCCTACCCGCCCCACGACGGCGGCGCTATCGGGGTGTATGAGATTATTCGGGGGGTGAGCGAGGCCGGCCACCAGGTAACCGTGCTGGCCGTGAACACGCCCAAGCACCACCAGCCGCCCACTGCCCTCGACCACCTGGGGCCCAATGTGCGCATGGTGGCGGTGGATGTCGATACGCGCCTTTCGCCCTGGAAGGCGCTGCGCAACTTACTGGGCTTTGGCCCCACCTACAGCTTCAACGCCCTGCCTTACAACGTTGAGCGCTTCATCAGCCCGGCTTTTGAGGCCCGGCTGGCGAGCTTGCTGAAAGGTGAGCACTTCGACGTGGTGCACTTCGACAGCACGTTTGTGGCCTGGTACGCGGGGTTTGTGCGCCGGGGGCAGCAGGCCGGGCGGCTGCCCGCCGGCCCGCCGCTGGTGCTGCGGGCGCACAACGTAGAGTATATGATTTGGGCGCGGCTGGCCGAGCGCGAGCGCAACCCGCTCAGGAAGTGGTATTTGCAGCACCTGGCCGAGCGCATCAAGGGCTTCGAGGCGTGGATGCTGCACCAGGTCGATGCCATTGCGGCCATCACGGCCGAAGACGAGGCCCGGCTCCGGGAGCTGGGCACCCCGCCGCCCATCGCCATCGTGCCGGCCCCGGCCAACGTGAGCCGCTTTCGCCCCGACCCGGCGCGGCAGCCGCAGCCGCGCTCGCTGTTCATGCTGGGCTCGCTCAACTGGCTGCCCAACCTGGAGGGCGTCGAGTGGTTTTTGCGCGAGGTGTGGCCGCAGGCCCACCGCGAGCTGCCCGAACTGACCCTGCACATCGCGGGCACCGCGCCGCCCGCCCACCTCACCAGCCGCCCCGCCGGGCAGGACAATGTCTTCATCCACGGCTTCGTAGAGTCGGCCCCCGACTTTATGCGCAGCTACGACCTGATGCTGGTGCCGCTGCTGAGCGGCGGCGGCATGCGCATCAAAATCGTGGAAGGCATGGCCCTCGGCAAAGCCATTCTGAGCACCACCATCGGGGCCGAAGGCATTGAGGCGCAAGATGGTAGCGAACTGCTGCGGCGCGACGGCCCCGCCGCCTGGCTCGACGTCCTGCGCGACTACTACCACGGCCGCCTGCCGCTGGCCGCCATCGGCGCGGCGGCCGCCGAGGTGGCGCAGGCCCGCTACAGCACCGAGGCCGTGGCCCAGGGCTTCGTGGCCCTCTACGAGCAAGCCATCGCGGCCCGGCAGCCGGCCCCCGTGGCTCCATGAGCCTGCTGCTGAGTATGGTAGTGCTGCTGAGCGGCGGGCTGGTGGCGTACTCCTACGTCGGCTTTCCGCTGCTGCTGCGCTGGCTAAGCCGGGGTAAAAGCCTGCCAGGGCCGGTTTTTGGGCCCAATGCGCCCGGCCTGCCGGCCGTGGACATCCTGCTGGCCGCGCACAACGAGCAGGAAGTAATCGAGCAGAAAATCCGCGCCACTTTTGCCACCACCTACCCGCTGGCCAAGGTGCGCCTTCTGGTCGGCTCCGATAATTCCAGCGACCAAACCAACGCTTTATTAGCGAAGCTGGCCGCTGAGTTTCCGCAGCTGCGCACCACCATTTTCACCGAGCGCCAAGGCAAGCCCGGCGTGATGCAGCACCTCTCGGCCCAGGCTACCGCGCCCGTGCTGGTGCTCACCGATGCTAACGTTTTTTTCGAGCCTGATACCTTGTATGAGCTAGTCAAGCACTTCGCCAACCCGCAGGTGGGCCTGGTGGGCGCCGGCGTGCTGGCCCCGCCCATGCTGGCGGGCCACCACACCGGTGTTACGGCCCAGGAAAGCGCCTACCTGGCCCGCGAAAACTACTTCAAATACCAGGAAAGCCTGCTTTGGGGCGCGGCGATGGGCGCGCACGGTGGGGCCTTCGCGGTGCGCCGCGTCGCTTACACACCCGCCCCGGTGGGCTTCGTGGTCGATGACTTTTTTATCTCGCTGGCCGCCCTGCGCGCCGGCTACCAGGTGCTGCTCAACCCCGCCGCCCGCGCCACCGAAGACGTGGGCGACCACGCCGCCGAGGAGTTCCGGCGCAAGGCCCGCATTTCGGTCGGCAATTTTCAGAACCTGCACGAGTTTCGGGCCTTGCTGTGGCCGCCGTGGCGCGGGGTGGCGCGGGGGTTTTGGTCGCACAAGGTACTGCGCTGGCTGGCGCCGCACCTGCTGCTGCTGAGCCTGGCGGCCAACGCGGCGCTGGTGGTGCGGGGCACGGGCTGGTTTTGGAAGCTGGCGCTGGCGGGGCAAGTAGGGCTGCCGCTGCTGGGGCTGCTGGGCGGTGCGCTGCGCCGGGTGGGCGGCCCATCGGGGGCCGGGCTGCGCTTCGTAGGGCATTTTTATTACATGAACCTGGCCTTGCTGGTGGGCTGGTGGCGCTACGTGCGCGGGCAGCGCTCGGCGGTGTGGCGGCCTACGGCGCGCAATCAGCGGGGTGTTGCGCGGGCTTTGTAGGCCGCGTTCGGTAGGTCGGCAAAACCAGTTGCGCGGACTTTGTAGTCCGAGAATCCGCCCTGCCGCACGCGGACTACAAAGCCCGCGCAACTGGTTTTGCCGACCTTTGCGGGGCCGCTCAAAACGAAGTTGCGGCTAACTGGTTATTGCTTTATTCGTTGTTTGGCGGCAAGCTAAAGCTTACCCTACACTTTATTATCCGGCAAGCGGAAGCTTACCGCACACTATATGCTTGATTCCATAGAAAGCGCCATCGAAGACATCCGGGCCGGCAAGGTCGTGATTGTGGTCGATGATGAAGACCGCGAAAACGAGGGTGATTTTATTTGCGCCGCCCGTTGCGCCACGCCCGAAGTCATCAACTTCATGGCCACCCACGGGCGCGGCCTCGTGTGCGCGCCCATCACGGCCGAGCGCTGCGACGAGCTGGGCCTCGACCTGATGGT